>NZ_JAGXJG010000737.1:0-229 GCF_019091725.1 Cellulomonas sp. GbtcB1
ACCAACGAGGTGGCGGTCGACGGCGAGGCGGCCGACGGGACACCTGCTCCGGTGCGCACCGCCTCCGCGCAGCTCACCGTGGTCCCGCGCCCGGTCGTGACGACCGCGAGCAAGACGCTCCCCCAGCAGGCGCAGGGCGCCCCGCTCCCGGGCGCGCCCGGGCAGGAGCACGACGCCACGCTGACCGGCCGGGACTCCGCCGACACCACCGACCGCGACGGGTCGCTCG
>NZ_JAGXJG010000738.1:0-229 GCF_019091725.1 Cellulomonas sp. GbtcB1
TTTCCACTTCACTTGGAACATGCATTTCAAGAACTTCGGCATGATGGTCAATCTCCTTATATTCTGCAAGCAAAAATGCTTCTTCTTTTCGCCTTGCTTCCTTTTCGAATGCTTTGTTTTTCCGAATGCCCTTTGTTCGTTGTGCATTACTCATCGGTATTTTTTCAGTTTTTGATTTCTTCTTAGCACCTTTGACAACATATTCTATTTCAGCATCCAAATTTACTTT
>NZ_JAGXJG010000739.1:0-229 GCF_019091725.1 Cellulomonas sp. GbtcB1
ATCGTAAGATGGGTCATACCTTGGTTCATTCTTTGTGGGCTCGGTATCAGGGAAGGCTCGTTTCCTCGGTTCAGTTCTTGGTGCAGAAGCTATTGGATTAGCTTACGTCCGTCCCAAGATAACATTTCCTATAAAGATATGTGGTGTTACAAATGTGTACGTTCTTGCCCCTTATAGGGCTTCTTCAACACCCGGGTCCATTCTTATACTGACTGGTGGAATTCCCCCT
>NZ_JAGXJG010000740.1:0-229 GCF_019091725.1 Cellulomonas sp. GbtcB1
CGTCGAGCACCAGGTGAGTGGCGGCCAGGCCGTACGGGAGGGCGATAGGGCTGCGGCCGAGCCGGGAGACGATGATCAGCGGGAGCCGGGCGTCGAGTTCGGTCTTGATGACGCCACGCGAGATATAGAACGCGACGACGATCAGCGAGATAGTAGTGTTCGAGAACCCCTACAGCTACTCGGCCGGCTCGAGGTCGCCGATAGCGAGCGTCGCCACCAGCTCTACTAA
>NZ_JAGXJG010000741.1:0-228 GCF_019091725.1 Cellulomonas sp. GbtcB1
GGCCTGATCGTCGGCGTGGTCTCGATGCTGCTGCTGGCGACCCAGAACCGGTACGGGCAGCGGCGGTTCGGGACGGTGGTCGTCGGGCTGCTGCTGGTGATCGTCGTGGGGTTCCTGGCCGGGCTGCTGATCGGCCCGCCCGGTCCCGGCGAGATGCTCGGAGGCCTGGTCCCGCGGTTCGCCGGGACGGACTCCGTGCTGCTCGCGGCGTCGGCGCTCCGCGCCACG
>NZ_JAGXJG010000742.1:0-228 GCF_019091725.1 Cellulomonas sp. GbtcB1
CGTCCAGCATCGCGGCGATGACGAGGGCGGCGACCACCTGGGGCACCGTGGCCAGCAGGAAGATGCTGAAGGTGTTGCGCAGCGAGTACCAGAAGAACGTCTGGCCGAGCACGAAGGTGAAGTTGTCGAGGCCGACGAAGTCGCCCTGGCCGCCGATCAGGCACCACTCGTGCAGGGAGACCCAGCCGGTGTAGAGCAGCGGGAACAGGCCGACCACCGCGAACAGCA
>NZ_JAGXJG010000743.1:0-228 GCF_019091725.1 Cellulomonas sp. GbtcB1
CCGGGCGCGGACCGGACGAGCCGGTAGCCGCGCACGCCGAGCGCCGGGTTCTCCTCCGCGTGCAGGTTGGAGAACGCGAGCGGCTTGTCGGCGCCCGCGTCGAGGGTCCGGACGACGACCTTGCGGTCCGGGCCGAGCGCGCGGGGCACCCGCGCGTACGCGGCGGCCTGCTCGTCGACCGTCGGCGCCTGCTGCCGGCCGAGGAACAGCACCTCGGTCCGGAGCAGC
>NZ_JAGXJG010000744.1:0-228 GCF_019091725.1 Cellulomonas sp. GbtcB1
GGTCGACCTCGGCCGCGCCGATCACGGTGCGGCGCGCGGTGCGCGCGAACGCGTGCACGTCGAGGTTGGTCGAGTACCCCGACGCCATCGCGCGGGCGGTCTGCGCCTCGTGCTCGTCGAGCAGCGCCGCCGCGTCGTCGCCGCCGCGGGTGTCCACCACCTCGTCGGCGATCCGGGCCAGGGCGTACACGGCCTCGATGTCCCGGCGGGCACGCGGGCCGGGCAGCC
>NZ_JAGXJG010000745.1:0-228 GCF_019091725.1 Cellulomonas sp. GbtcB1
CGAGCGGGACCCCGCCCCCCGGCGCGTAGCCGACCGCCGCCGGGGTGCCGGACGCGGGCACCGGGATGACCAGGTCGGCCTCGACCGGGTGCCCCTTCGCCAGGCGGCGGCCCATCTCGACGCGCGCGGCGTGCACGGAGCGGCCGGCGATCGTGGTGTCCGGTCGGGCCAGGTAGACGTACTCGAACACGCAGCCCGCGCGCTGCTGCTTCTCGGTGAACCGCTGGG
>NZ_JAGXJG010000746.1:0-228 GCF_019091725.1 Cellulomonas sp. GbtcB1
CGCCGCGGGCGGGGTCCGGCCGGTCCGCGCCCTGGTGTCCGTGTGCGCCGCGGGCGGCCTGGGGGCCGCGGCGATCCTGGAGGCGGTGTGATGGCGACCGACACCTACCTGGACCTGGTGAACAGCGGGTACACCGCCAAGGTCGCGAAGCAGCTCGGCCTCCCCCGTCCCGCGCGGCAGCGCCGGTACCGCGCGGGCACCCCGCTCGTCGCCGGCCCGGGGCTGGTC
>NZ_JAGXJG010000076.1:0-13244 GCF_019091725.1 Cellulomonas sp. GbtcB1
CCTGGCAGGCCGCGGAGGCCGCCCGGATCGCCGCCGTGCGCGCCGCCGCCGAGCAGGCCGCCGCGGAGGCCGCCCAGCGCGCCGCCGCCCAGCGGTCTGCGTCGCCGCGCTCCACCACCGCCCGGTCGAACCGGGCCGCCGCCCCGGCGGCCTCCGGGGGCGGGTCGGCGGCACCCGCCGCGGCCGCCCCGGCCGCCTCCGCCTGGGCGCCGGGCGTCTCGTCCTACGGGGTCGGCGGGCTCGGCGCGGCGCTGAACGCCGCCCGCGCCGCGAACGGGCTGCCGGCGCTCTCGGTGTCGGGCTCGTCGTCGCTGGCGGACCACGCCGCCGCGATGGCCGCGGCCGGCAGCATCTGGCACTCCGGCAGCGACCACATCGTGGGGTGGGTGCAGCCCGCGAGCGACAGCCAGATGATCGCGGCGTACATGAACTCGCCGGGCCACCGCGCCTGGATCCTCAAGGAGGGCAAGTCGTCGGTGTCGATCGGCGCCGTGACGATCAACGGCCGGCTCTACACCGCGATGCGGTTCTCCTGACCGCGGGCGCGCGCTCCAGCAGCGGGGCGCGCGCCCGCCGCTCAGCCCCGCCGAGTCTCCATTGCGCGTCTGCGCCCGCCCCTGCGCACGCAGGCATGGAACGGAGACTCGGCGAGAGGGCAGCTCTCGGCTGTGCCGCAGGGCCGGCGCTCAGCCGAGGGGTGCCCTCTCGGCGGTGCGCCGCGCGGCGCGGCGCACGCAGGTCAGCGCAGCGCCTGCGTCAGGCGGTCGAGCGCCAGGTCCAGGTCGTCGGCCTCGACCACGAGCGGCGGGGCCAGCCGGATCGTCGACCCGTGCGTGTCCTTGGCGAGCACGCCCAGGCCGAGCAGCCGCTCGCAGAGCTCCCGCCCGGTCATCCGCGCCGGGTCGACGTCGAGGCCCGCCCACAGGCCGACGCCGCGGCTGCCGACGAGCAGGCCCGTGTCGACCAGCGTCGCCAGCCGTTCGTGCAGGTGCGCGCCGAGCGTGCGGGCCCGCTCCTGGAACGTGCCGGGCCGCAGCAGGTCGACGACCGCGATCCCGACGGCGCACGCGAGCGGGTTGCCGCCGAAGGTCGACCCGTGGGTGCCGGCCGTGAGCACGCCCAGGACGTCCGGCCGACCGACGACCGCGGACACGGGGAGCACGCCGCCGCCGAGCGCCTTGCCCAGCGTGACCAGGTCCGCGCGCACGCCCCAGAGCTCGAGCGCGAAGGTCGTGCCGGTGCGGCCGAGGCCCGACTGTATCTCGTCCGCGATCAGCAGCACGTCGGCGTCGTCGCAGATCGCCCGCACGGCGGGCCAGTAGTCCGCCGGCGGCACGACGACGCCCTGCTCGCCCTGGATCGGCTCGAGCAGCACGGCGACCGTCGTCTCGTCGACCGCGTCGCGCAGCGCCTCGGCGTCGCCGAACGGCACCACCCGGAAGCCGGGCGTGTGCGGGGCGAAGCCCTCGCGCGCCTCGGGGTCGGTGGAGAACGAGACGATCGTCGTCGTGCGGCCGTGGAAGTTGCCGGCGGCCACGACGATCGTCGCCCGCTCCGGCGCCACGCCCCGGACGTCGTAGCCCCACTTCCGGGCGGCCTTGATCGCGGTCTCGACGGCCTCGGCGCCGGTGTTCATCGGCAGCACCATCGGCTGCGGGTGCGGCGCGCCGGCGACGCCCGCCACGACCGGCCGCGCCAGGTCGGACAGCGCCTCGGCGAACGGGTGCAGCAGGTCGTGGTCGAACGCCCGGGACGACAGCGTCAGCCGGTCCAGCTGCGCCTTCGCCGCCCCGATCAGCGCGGGGTGCCGATGCCCGAAGTTCAGCGCCGAGTACCCGGCGAGCAGGTCGAGGTACGTGCGGCCCTCGGTGTCCCGGACCCACGCGCCCTCGCCCGTCGTCAGCGTGACGGGCAGCGGGTGGTAGTTCGGCGCGAGCGGGCCGGCGGCGGCGCGCTCGGCGTCCCGGCTGGGGATCGTGGCGGTCATGGCGGTCACCTTCCGGCCGGGGCGGGGCCGGCCGGGGGACCCCGGCCGGCCGAGGGGGGTCAGCGCGCGGGGCGGATCTCCAGCGTGCAGCACTTGGCCCCGCCGCCGCCCTTGAGCAGCTCGCTGGTGTCGACGGGGATCGGGCGGAAGCCGCGGTCGGTCAGCTGGGCGGCCAGGGCGGTCGCGCCGGGGGCGACGACGACGTTCAGGCCGTCGCTCACCGCGTTGAGGCCGAGGCAGGCGGCGTCGGCCTCGGAGGCGATGACGGCGTCCGGGTAGCGGCGCTCCAGCTCGGCGCGCGAGGCGTCCGAGAAGGCCGGCGGGTAGTAGGCGACCTGCTCGCGGCCGGCCGTCGAGTCGAGGACGGCCAGCGCGGTGTCCAGGTGGTAGTAGTGCGCGTCGACGAGCTCCAGCGTCACGACCTCGCGGCCGGTGACCCGGGCGAGCTCGTCGTGCGAGGAGCGGTCGGTGCGGAAGCCGGTGCCGGCCAGCAGCACGTCGCCGACGCCGAGGATGTCGCCCTCGCCCTCGTTGACCTGCTCCGCCGTGTGCGTGACGTAGCCGTGGTCGGCGAACCACTTCTCGTACGCCGGGCCCTCGGGCTGCCGCTCGGGGTAGCGGAACTTCGCGGAGTACACGAGGCCGTCGACGATCGTCGCGCCGTTGGCCGCGTAGACCATGTCCGGCAGGCCCGGGATCGGGTCGATCGTCTCGACCGTGTGGCCGAGGGACTCGAAGGTGTCCTTGAGCACCGTCCACTGCTGCACCGCGAGGCCCGCGTCCGTGTACCGCGTCGAGTCCATCCACGGGTTGATCTCGTAGGAGACCGTGTAGAAGGTCGGCTCGCACATCAGGTAGTGGCGGCGGGTCTGCTGCGGGGTCGCGGGCATGGTGCTCCTCGAGGTGTCCGGGGACGGCGTGGTCGGACGTCGGGCCGCCTCGTCGGGGCGCGTCCGGGCAAGCCTACGAGTCACCCGTGCGGAGCATCATGGCGCGACGTTGCGCAGCCACCACCGGTTCGTTGCGCGATGAGGCCCTTAGGCGGCGGTTCGTTGCGTGCCGCCCTCGGCCTCGCGCACCGCGCGGTCCAGGACGAGCCGCAGCATCGCGTCGACGAGCAGCGCGCCGAGCCAGCGCGTCGCCCCCGGCGGCAGGCCACGCAGGTGCACCGACTCGCTCCAGGTGACGCGGGCCGACGAGCCGACCGCCTCGACCTCGATCCGCGCGGTGCCGAGCAGCACCGGGCCGAGCTTCTGGAACACCGCCACGCCGGGCACGGCACCGAGCGGGCGCTCGTAGCGCTCGATCCGCATCCGGTCGACCAGGCCGGGCCCGCCGCGACGCGCGGTCGGGCCGCTCACCGCGAGGATCTCGTCGCCCACCTCGGGGGCCGTGCGTCCGGGCCAGCGCTCCCAGCCGGGACCCGCGGCCTCGTCGCCCGGTCGCGTCAGGTCGACCCGGGTCAGCGGGACCCACCGGGTGTGGTGCCGGGCGTCGGCGACGAGGTCCCAGGCACGCTCGGCGTCCAGGGGCAGCACGCGGGACGCGCGCGCCCACGGCGTGCGGTCCCGGTCTCGCGTGATCATCGTCGCCCTCGTCCCCCGTCGGTGCGTCGCGGACGGGGTGGGGCCACTCGCCCCGCGTCGGCCCCGGGCGCGTCCCGACATCGTCCCCTCTGGGATCGTCACCCGTCGCGGTGAACTGCGGTGCCGCGGGTCCGTGCTGGGTGCAGGCACCCAGGCGCGCCCGGGTGAAAGACCCGGGGTAGCCTCGGGGCCGTGCAGACGAGGACGCTGGGCAGGACAGGACGGGACGTCTCGGTCGTGGGGCTGGGCTGCTGGCAGCTCGGTGCCGACTGGGGCGAGGTGGCCGAGGACGACGCGCTGGCCGTGCTGGCCGCCGCGGCCGACGCGGGGGTGACGTTCTTCGACACCGCCGACGTCTACGGCGACGGCCGCAGCGAGACCCTGATCGGGCGGTTCCTGCGCGAACGCCCCGCCGGCGCCGACCGGATCACCGTCGCCACCAAGATGGGCCGGCGCGCCGACCCGCACGTGGCCGGGGCCTACACGCTCGACGCGTTCCGCGCGTGGACCGACCGGTCCCGGGCGAACCTCGGGGTCGACACGCTCGACCTGGTGCAGCTGCACTGCCCGCCGAGCGAGGTGCTGGACCGCGACGCGACGTACGACGCGCTGGACACCCTGGTCGACGAGGGTCGGGTCGCCGCCTACGGCGTCTCGGTCGAGACCGTCGACGAGGCGCTGGCCGCGATCGCCCGCCCGCACGTCGCGACGATCCAGATCATCCTCAACGCGTTCCGGCGCAAGCCGCTCGAGCGCGTGCTGCCCGCGGCCGCGGAGGCCGGCGTCGGCATCATCGCCCGCGTCCCGCTCGCGTCCGGGCTGCTGTCCGGGAAGTACGACGAGCACACCGAGTTCGCCGCGACCGACCACCGGTCGTTCAACCGGCACGGCGAGGCGTTCGACGTCGGCGAGACGTTCTCGGGCGTGCCGTTCGAGGTCGGCGTGGCCGCGGCCCGCGAGGTGGCGGCGCTGACCCCGGCGGATGCGACGACGGCCCAGCTCGCGCTGCGGTGGATCGTGGACCAGCCGGGCGTCTCGACGGTCATCCCGGGCGCCCGCAACGCCGAGCAGGCTCGGGGCAACGCGGACGCGGCCCGGATCCCGTCGCTGGACGACTGGACCCTGGACCGCTTCCGGGAGATCTACGACGAGCGCATCCGCCCGCACGTCCACGACCGCTGGTGACCCGCAGGCGCTGACGCGCGCGCCGCGCGCGGGGTTCGCTTCGCCGAGACTCCACTTCGCGCCTCTGCCGGCCAGCCCGCGCAGAGGCACGAAGTGGAGACTCGGCGGGAGGCGGCCCGAGAGGGCGCGGGGGGGTCAGCGGTGCGGGAGCCCGCGGCGGGGGTGCTCGATCACGCGCGGGGCGCCCTCCGTGGCCTCGACCACCAGGACGCTGTCGCTCCAGCGGTCCGGCGGCGGGCCGAACGCCTTGCGCGCGCCCTGGATGACCGTGCGCCCCAGGGCCCGGCCGCCGGTGATGCCGATGACCGCTCCGACGCCGAACGGCACCATGCGGCCCAGCGCCAGGCCGCCCTGCCGCGCGAGCTGCTTGCGGAACAGCTGCCGGGTGAGCCGGGCGTTGACCCGCCGGATCGTGCCGGTCGGCATCCGGGTGAGCAGCGCCCGCGCGACGTTGAGCCCGCGCAGGCCCGTCAGCTCGCCGACGTCGGTGACCGCCTTGGCCCCGGACTCGCCGAGGATCGTGGCGAGCAGCAGCGCGCGGCGGCGCTCGGCGTCCTCGACGTCGATGCCGTGCACGCTCGCGACGGCCAGCGAGAACGCCGCGGACGCGCCGAAGAACGTCGCGACGTCGCCGATCGTCAGCGCCATGGCGACGCCGGTGCCGACCGCGGGCGCCGCCGCGGCCGCGCCGACCGCGCCGCCGGTGCCCTGGACGACCAGCAGGTACTCGCGCTCCAGCAGGCCGATGATCTCCGCGGGCGTGCCCTCGGGGTTGCGGCGCCGGACGGAGTCGACGTGGGCGTGGATCGTGGCGGACGGGATCGTCACGGCCCGGTCCAGGGCCGCGTCGACGATCGGTGTCCGGCGCAGCGCCATCACACGCCCGTGATCTCGAGGTCGACGGTCGCCCCGGCCTTGAGCGTGTTGCCGACGGTGCAGTGCTGCTCGACGGCGCGGTGCACCACGCGCAGCAGCCGCTCCTTGGTGGCCTCGTCGAGCCCGGACAGGTCGACGACCATCCGCTCGTGCAGCTCGGGGTACCGGTCCTCGGGCTTGTAGTTGTCGCCGCTGACCTCGACGGTGACCTCGACGTCGACGCCGAGCCGGTGGCTCAGCGCGGTGTCGGCGGACATGCCGGAGCAGCCGGCGAGCGCGACCTTCAGCAGCTCGCCCGGGGTGAAGACGGCGCCGGCCTCGACCGGGCCCATCAGGACCTCGGCGCCGCGCTCGTTGCGCCCGGTGTAGGTGCGGGTGCCGGTGCGCTCGACCCAGAGCCGGGACGGCGGGGCGGCGGGGGAGGCGGGGGTGACGGGCACGTCGGTCTCCGGCGCGAGCCCGGTGTTCGGGGACTCCATGGGCCGATCCTGTCACGCGGCCCGCCGGTCGGCAGCGGGGATCAGCCGTGGGCGGACGGCGTGGCGCCCGCTCGCCCGGACGGGTGGTTCGGCGGGCGACGTCGCCCGGCCGGCGGGCGCACCGCGGGTGGTGCTCACTAGGCTGACCGACGTCGTGCCGGGTCCAGCGGCGGGCCCGGCGGGGGCGAGCGGGGGGCCGCATGAGCGTGGACGAGGACCGGGACGTGGCGCCGACGACGGGCGCGCCCGGCGAGCCGGAGGTGCGGCAGATCCTCGACCGGGTGCGCGAGCACCTCGGCATGGACATCGCGTTCCTCTCCGGCCTGACGGCGTCGGCCGAGGTTGTCCTCGCCACCAGCAGCGAGACCGGGCCGATGCAGATGGCGGTCGGCGACGAGCGCGACCTGGACGACACCTACTGCGTACGCGTGCTGTCCGGGCTGATCCCGCCGGTGCTGCCGGACGCGCGCCGGCACCCCGTCGCACGCGAGCTCGCGGTGACCGCGGAGCTGGGCATCGGCGCGTACCTCGGCGCCCCGCTGCGCGGCCCGGACGGCGAGCCGGTGGGGATGCTCTGCTGCCTGGCCCGGGGCGCGAACCCGCTGCTCGACGAGGACGCCCTGCGGGTGCTCGGCCTGGCGGCGGCGCTCGTCGAGGACCGGATGGGCGCGTTCGGGCTGCCGCACCGGCCCGCGGTGTCCGACCGGGTGCGCTGGATCCGGTCCGTGCTCGCGGAGCGCGCCGTCCGGACGGTGTTCCAGCCGGTCGTGCACCTCGGCACCGGCGAGGTCGTCGCCGTCGAGGCGCTGTCCCGGTTCGACCCCGAGCGGTTCCCGACCCCGGTGCACGCGTTCGCCGCGGCGGCGGCCGCCGGGGAGGCCGTCGAGCTGGAGCTCCTGGCCGCGGAGTGCGCGCTCGCCCGGCTCGGCGACCTGCCCCCGGGCGTGCGGATGTCGATCAACCTGTCGGCGGAGGCGCTCGCGGACCCGCGGACCACCGACCTGCTGCTCGCGCACGGTCCCGCGGTCGCGGTGGAGGTCACCGAGCACACGCCGGTGCACGACTACGAGGCGCTGACCTCCGTGACCAACCGGCTGCGCGCCGCGGGCCACCAGGTCGCGGTCGACGACGCCGGCGCCGGGTTCGCGAGCCTGCGGCACGTGCTGCAGCTCCGGCCGACCGCCATCAAGCTCGACCTCGCGCTCGTGCGCGGCTGCGACCTCGACCCGGTGCGGCGCGCGCTCATCCGCGCCGTCGCGGAGTTCGCGCGCGGCATCGACTCCTGGCTGGTCGCCGAGGGCGTGGAGACCGAGCACGAGCGCGCGACGCTGCGCGAGCTCGGGGTCGACTACGGGCAGGGGTACCTGCTCGGGCGGCCGGCGCCGCTGGCGGACGCGCTGCGCGGGGTCCCGCGCGGCTGAGCGCCGGGGTCCGGCGGTGCCGGGCGGACTCCGCGGTACCGGGTGGGCCCGCCTCCGCCGTGGGGTGGAGACGGTCCAGCCCGACGGCCGATCCGTCCGCCGCGGCCGCGACCCTACGCTCGACGACATGCCCGTCGACCCCGCGCCCGACCCCGCGCCCGGCCCCGCTCTGGCGCCTCCTCGTCTCGGACCCTGGTCCCGGACCTGGCGCTACCTGGTGGCCGTGGGTGCCGGCCTCGTGATCTGGGTGTTCGTCGCCTCCGACGTCACCGGGTCCCCGGTCGCCGACGAGGGCCTCGTCGGCGCGATGGTGCTGCTCGACCTCCTGCTCGGGGTGGTCGCCGTCGGGCTGCTCCCGCTGCGGCGCCGGCACCCGCTGCTGACCGCGGTCCTGATCGCGGCGCTCACCTCGCTGTCGTCGTTCGCGGTCGGGGCCGGCATGCTCGCGCTGGTCTCGCTCGCCACCCGCCGGCGGTGGCGCGAGGTCGCAGTCGCCGGGGCGGTCTGGGCGCTGGCCACCGTGGCGTACGAGCTCACCTACCAGGGCACCTCGGCGTCCGAGGACCTGGGGGTGCCGCTGCTGCTGCTCGCGATCGGCCTGAGCCTGCTGTTCCTCGGCCTGCTCGTCGCCACCGGGTTCTACATCGGCGCCCGCCGGGAGCTGCTGCAGACGCTGCGGCTGCGCGCCGAGGCCGCCGAGCGCGCCCAGGAGTCGCGGGCCGCCGAGGCGCGCCAGGCCGAGCGCACCCGGATCGCCCGCGAGATGCACGACGTCCTGGCGCACCGGATCTCGCTGGTCGCGATGCAGGCCGGGGGCCTCGCGTACCGGGAGGACCTGACCCGCGCGCAGATCACCGCCTCCGCCGAGACGATCCGCGACAGCGCGCACCGGGCGCTCGGCGAGCTCCGCGAGGTGCTCGGCGTGCTCCGCGCCGACGACGAGACCGTGGTCCCGACCGAGCACGAGGCCCCGCAGCCGACGCTCGCCGAGCTCCCGGCGCTGCTCGCCGACGCCGACGAGGCCGGGACGCCCGCCCGCCTCGACGTGTCCGGCCTGCCCGGCGGCGACCGCTCGGCGCTCGCGGCCCTGCCCGAGACCGCGTCGCGCACGGCGTTCCGGGTGCTGCAGGAGGCGCTGACGAACGCCCGCAAGCACGCGCCGGGCCAGGAGGTCCGGGTGCGGCTGGCGGGGACTCCGGGGGAGCGGCTGCTGGTGGAGGCGCGGAACGCCGTGCCCGTCGGCGTGGCGGCCGGGGTCACGGCCCCCGGGGCGGGGCTGGGCCTGATCGGCGCCGCCGAGCGCGCCGAGCTGCTCGGCGGGTCGCTGGAGCACGGGATCGAGCAGGACGGGCGGTTCGCCGTGAGAGTGTGGCTGCCGTGGCCGAGCTGACCCCGACCCCCGCCGACGTCGTGCGCGTGGTGGTCGTCGACGACGACGCCCTGGTCCGCGCCAGCCTCCGGATGATCCTCGGCGGCGACCCGCGCCTCGAGGTGGTCGCCGAGTGCGGCGACGGCGCCGAGGCGGTCACGGTCGTGCAGCGGCTGCGACCCGACGTCGTGCTGATGGACGTCCGCATGCCGCGGGTGGACGGGCTGACCGCCCTGCGCTCGCTGGCCGCGGCCGGGTCGACCGCCCGGGTCATCGTGCTGACGACGTTCGACGCCGACGAGCTCGTCCTGCGCGCCCTGCGCGAGGGCGCCGCCGGGTTCCTGCTGAAGGACACCCCGCCGGCGCAGCTCGTCGACGGGATCCACCGGGTCGCGGCGGGCGAGCCCATCCTGTCGCCGACCGTCACCGCCCAGCTCATCGCGTCGGTCGCGAAGCCCGAGGACGCCGAGCGGCGCGCGGACGCGCTGCGGGCGCTGGAGGTGCTGACCCCGCGCGAGCGGGACGTGGCGGTCGCGGTGGCCGAGGGGCTGTCGAACCAGGAGATCGCCGAGCGCCTGTTCCTCGGCCTCGCGACGGTCAAGACGCACGTGGCGCACCTGTTCGCGAAGCTCGGCGTGGCGAACCGGGTGCAGATCGCGCGCCTGGTCCACGACGCGCGCCTGGGCTGACGGCGGGGGCGCGCGCCGCCCGCGCCCGCACCGTGGCCGCGCCCGCGCACCCTGGCTGCGCGCGCGCCGCGCCCGGGCCAGCCGCGCCCAGCCCGTCGAGTGCACATCAGACACGTCGAGTGCCTATCCCCTGGATAGGCACTCGACGTGTCGGGTAGGCACTCGCGGGTCGACCGGCCGGGGGGAGTGCGGGCGGGGGAGGGCCGGGCAGGCGCGTCAGACGCCGATGCCGGCGCGGAGGGCCAGCGCGCGGTCGACCGCGGCCTCGCGGTCGGCGAGCGCCCGCGCCGTCGACCGCGCACGGGCCGCGGCGCGCGGGTCGGTCGCTGCGGGGGCGGCGACCGCGCGGGCGATCGCGGCGGCGCGGCGACGGCGCACCGAGAGGTACGGCAGGCGGAGCGGCACCGCGCGGGTGCCGTAGCTGACGTCGAAGGTCACCGTGGTCATGGCTCAGTCCTCCTGCTGCGGTGCGGTCGGGGTGGCCTCGGCGTGGGGCTCGACGGCCATGTCGGGGTTGATCGCGGTGAACAGCCGCATCAGGCGGGCGCCACCGGGTCGGATCGCGGGGTCGACGGTCCGTCCGTCGAACCGCTTCATCAGCGCGTACATGCCCTCGATCAGCTCCGCCGTCTCCTCCGGGGTGGCCCAGAACGCGGACGTGGTCAGCTGGGTCAGCGGGATGAGCCCGGGGTCGACGGCGCCGTCGTGATCGACGTGCCGCAGGTGGTCGATGTAGCGCTCGGCCTCGCGCCGGACCGAGATCTCGCCGAGCTCCAGCACCGCGCGCCGCGAGGCCGGGTCCAGCGGGTCGGGCGTGATGTTGCGCTCGCGGGCGACGACGCGCCAGGGGCGTTCGCGGCCGCGGGGCTCGGCGGGCTCGATGTACCCGGCCTTCGCGAGGGTCCGCAGGTGGAACGAGCAGTTGGCGACGGTCTGGCCGAGGTGCGCGGCGCACTCCGTCGCGGTGGCCTCGCCGACGTCGTCGAGGAACGACAGCAGGTCCATCCGCACCGGGTGGGCGAGGGCCCGGACCCGGGTCGGGTCGGTGACCCGCAGGGTGGCGGGCCGCTCGGCCGTGTCCGGGGCGGTGCCGGCCTCGGCGGCGGCTGCGGCGTCGTGCTCGGCGGTGCTCATGGCAGTAACGGTAGACGCACAACAGGTCTTGCGCAAGAGTTGTTGCGCAAGACCTGTTGTGCGTCGGATCGAGCGTGTGGCAGGTCAGCCCAGTGCCACCTCGACGCCCCCCGAGAAGAGCGAGTCGTGCAGCTCGAGCCGCGTCAGGGTCGCGTCGGCCGGCACGTCGAAGACCACGGTGCCGGTGACGGTGTTGCCCGGGTTGATCTGGTTGAGCAGCGTGTCGTTGCCCTCGAGGTACACGCCCGCCGAGCTGTCGGCCGAGAACTCCCGGCCCTGCGCGTCGAACGCCTTCTGGGAACCGTCCGAGAAGTACTGCGCCTCGGTGCCGATGTTGGCGACCGTCAGGTGCACCAGCACGTACTGCCCCTGCGCGTCCTTGCCGATCAGGTCGTTCCCGACGCGCGTCGCGCCGGGCTCGACCGACGTGACCGTGAACTCGAACTTGCCGTCCCGGACCGGGGTGCCGATGCCGGCGACCGCCTCCGCCGGGGGCTCGGCGGGCGCCGGCTCCTCGGCGGCGGGCTGCTCGGCGGGGGCAGCGCCCTCGTCCGCGGCGGTGTCCGGGGCGGTCGCCGGCGCATCGGCGACCGGGGCGGCCGTGTCGTCCGACCCGCCGGAGGCGATGCCGATCACCACGAGCAGCGCCACGACCGCGCCGAGCACGGTGAGCACCTTGTGCCGCGCGAACCAGGACCGCCGGGGCGGCGCCGGCGGCCCCGGCGGTGTGGGGACGGGCCCGACGCCGGGGGTCGGCGCGCCCGGGTAGGGCTGGGCGGGCGGCGGGGGGACCTGCGACATGGCTGCTCCTCGGGAGTGCGGGGCGCCGGAGGTGGCGCCGTGACGTGCCAGAACACTGCCGAGCGGAGGCGCTGCGCGTCGTCGGCCGGGCGGGCAGGACCCGTGTGCCCGATCGGGCAGGTCGTGGCCGGCCGGACTGCCCGAACGGCCGACGTGCGAGTGGGTGCGCGTCCGTACGCTGACGCCATGTCCTTCCCCTCCGCGCCGGGCCCGGCGACCCCGCCGCCGGCGCGGGGACCGGTGCCGCCCCCGTCGGGTGGGCCGCGCAGGGGCGTGCCGCCCGCGGGACACCGGCCGACGGCAGGGCGTCCACCCGTCGCCCCCGGCTACCTGCCGGGACCTCTACCCGGGCCGCCGCCGTACGGGCCGGCCCTGTACCCCGCGCCCGCCCCGCGTCCGATCGGGCCGAGGCGGCGTCGGCCGTGGTGGTCGTCGGCCGGCACCGTCGGCGCGGTCGCGCTGGCGGCGTTCTCCGCGACGGCGGCGATGGCCTTCGCCTCGAACGCGCGCGGCTCGGGGCAGGCGACCGCCCTCGACGGCCTGCTCCTCCTCGTCGGTCTCACCGGTGCCGGCTTCCTGGTCGCGCGCCGCCGGTGGGCCGTGCCGCTGACCCTCGCGAGCAGCGTGGTGACGCTCGTGCTGCCGCTCGACTCGGTGACCGCCCTGATCGCGCTGCCGTGGGTGTTCGTCGCCGCGTCGCGGCGGGTCGCCTGGGCGTGCACCGTCGTGGTGGCGGGAGCCACCGCCGTCGCGCTGTGGCGGGACGTGTCCCGGCCGGCCCCGCACGTGATCCTCTCGGCCACGGACCGGGCCACGGGCGAGGTGCTCGTCGCGTCGCCGCTCCTGCTCGTGGTGATCGGGGTCGCGTGCGTCGGCGCGGCGGTCGCCGCCGGGCTGCTCCGCGCCTCCCGGGCGCAGACCGCCCGAGCGGTCGCCGCCACCGGGGCGCAGGCCGCGCCCGCGGACACGCTGCACGGCCGGATGACCCGGCAGGAGGGGCGCGAGCTCACCGCGCGCGAGGTGCACGACACCGTCGCGCACCACATCTCGCTGATCTCGCTGCAGGCCTCGGCGCTCGAGGTGCAGCGCGGCGCCGACGAGCGGCAGGTGCGCGCCGCCGCCCAGCAGGTGCGCTCGTCGGCGCAGCAGGCGATCGCGGAGATGCGCGGGCTGATCTCGACCCTGCGCGCGGGCGACGACGCGCTGGCGCCCGGGGCGGCCGGGGCCACGCTCGACGACCTCGCGGGGCTGCTCGACGCCGCGCGCCGTCAGGGCCGGTGGGTGACCAGCACCGTCTTCGTCAGCGACGGCCGCGACGCGTCGCCCGCGCTGACCCGCGCGACGTTCCGGATCGTCCAGGAGGAACTCACCAACGCCCTCAAGCACTCCCCGGGGCAGCCGGTGGAGGTCGCGGTGCGCGCGTCGGCCGGTGCGGGCGTGCAGGTGCGGGTGGTGAACCCGCTCGTGCCGGGCAGGCGCCCGGTGGTCGACGGCACCGGCTCCGGCCTGCTGGGCATGCGGGAGCGCGCGGCGCTCGTCGGCGGCACCGTGCAGGTCCGTGCCGACCAGGGCTGGCACGTCCTCGAGGCGCACCTGCCGTGGTCGTCGAGCCGCGGGAACGCCGGACCGGGTGGCGACGAGGCCCTACCCTCGTCCGTGTGATCCGTGTCCTCGTCGTCGACGAGGACGCCCTGGTGCGGACGCTGCTCACCAGCAT
>NZ_JAGXJG010000076.1:13254-14035 GCF_019091725.1 Cellulomonas sp. GbtcB1
CGGGGACGGGGTGGTCGCGGCGGTGCAGGCGCCCCACCCCGACGTCGTGCTCATGCACCTGCACATGCCGCGGGTCCCGGGGCTCGACGCGATCGCCGCGCCCGGCGCCCTGCCGGAGCCGCCGGGCGTCATCGCCCTGACGTCGTTCGGCACCGACGACACGGTGCTGGCGGCCGTCCGCGCGGGGGCGTCGGGCTTCCTCGCGAAGGACGCCGACCCCGGGGCGACCGCGGACGCCGTCCGCCGGGTCGCGGCCGGCGACGGGGCGCTCGACCACGCGGCCGCGGGCAGCCTCACCCGGCACGTGGCCGGTGACCCGGACCGCGGCCGGCGCGAGGAGGCCCGGCGGCAGCTCGCGGTGCTCACGGAGGCCGAGCTCGAGGTCGTGGCCTACGTGCCCGCGGGCCTGTCCAACGACGCGATCGGCGAGCTGACCTACCGCTCGGGCTCGACCGTGAAGGCGCACCTCGGTCGGGCGATGGCGAAGCTCGGGGTGGCGACGCGGTCGCAGCTGGCGGTCATCGCCGACCGGGCGGGGCTGGAGCCGGGCACGGCGTCCTGAGCCGGGGGTCTGGCGCCCGCTGAGCCCACATGTCGTTCGTCCGGACCGCCTTCTTGAGCCGGTGCTGTCTGCGGACTCCAGGGGGCGGCCGGCAGGACCGTCACGCCCGTCCGCGGCGCGACCGGGCGAGGCCGCGGGCGCCGACCGCGGCGGCACCGGCGAGCAGCAGGCCCGCGGCGACGGCGAGCGCCGCGCCGGCCTCGGACCCGGTGCGCGGGA
>NZ_JAGXJG010000747.1:0-228 GCF_019091725.1 Cellulomonas sp. GbtcB1
CCCGACGGGTGGGAGCCGGCGCCGCCTCAGGCGCCGGTCTGGTGGCACGATCCGGTCGTCGAGGTGAAGGACGGGGCGCCGGCGGCCAAGGGCACTGGTAGGCGGTCACGCAGGAAGCCGGTGGTCGACCGAGCGGAGCCCGCCTTGTTCGATCTGGAGCACGCCTCGGTTGCGCAGGCTGTGGCGCCGCCGACGGGTGCACCGGAGGACGACCTGGTGAGGCGCGTG
>NZ_JAGXJG010000748.1:0-228 GCF_019091725.1 Cellulomonas sp. GbtcB1
AGGGCGTCATCACGGTCGAGGAGTCCAACGCCCTCGGCCTGGAGCTCGTGCTCACGGAGGGCATGCGCTTCGACAAGGGCTTCCTGTCGGCGTACTTCGTGACCGACCCGGAGCGCCAGGGGGCCGTCCTCGAGGACGCCTACGTGCTGCTCGTCGAGTCGAAGGTCTCGGACGTCACGGCCCTGCTGCCGCTGCTGGAGAAGGGCATCCCGTCGGGCAAGCCCCTGG
>NZ_JAGXJG010000749.1:0-228 GCF_019091725.1 Cellulomonas sp. GbtcB1
GGCGTCGAGCAGCACCGTCGTCGGGGTCTCGGTGACGGCGAACCGCTCCGCCAGGTCGGCCCGGTGCGCGACGTCGGCCTCGACGTGCGCGACGCCGTCCTGGGTCGCCACGACCCGCTCCAGCACCCGGCGGGTGGCCCGGCACGGGGCGCAGAAGCCGGGCGGCAGCTGGAGGAACGTCGCGTCGCGGCCCAGGGGGCGGCGCGGGGCCCCGGCCGTCAGGGCGGC
>NZ_JAGXJG010000750.1:0-228 GCF_019091725.1 Cellulomonas sp. GbtcB1
GGCGATCGCCCTGGTCGTCGGCGTCCTCGCCGGCTACCTCCCGGGGTGGCGGTCCGAGGCGCCGTCGGCCCTGGCGAACGTCTTCCTCGTCATCCCCGGCATCCCGATCCTCATCATCATTGCCTCGCGGTTCACCAACCCGCCGCTGTGGGTCGACGCCGCGATCCTCGGCATCCTCGGCTGGGGGGGGGGTGCGCGGGTGCTGCGGGCCCAGACGCTGTCGCTGCG
>NZ_JAGXJG010000751.1:0-228 GCF_019091725.1 Cellulomonas sp. GbtcB1
ACACCCCGCTGACGGGCTGGATGCTCACGAGTACCGTCCGATCTGCAGCGCCGCCTCGTAGGACGACTTCGCGCGGACCACGACCGCCGCGTTCGCCTGGTAGCCGCGCTGCGCCATGATCAGCTGCGTCATCTGGGAGGCCATGTCGTCCTCGGGGTACCGCACGTAGCCGTCCTCGTCCGCGAGCGGGTTCGTCGGCTCGTAGACCACGCGGCCCTCGGCCGGGCC
>NZ_JAGXJG010000752.1:0-228 GCF_019091725.1 Cellulomonas sp. GbtcB1
TCGGCGGGCTGCAGCACCCGCAGGCCCTTCTCGACGTCGAGGGCGGTCTTGACGCCGTCGAGCTGCAGGCCGAACTCGACCATGGTGATCGCCACGGCGGGCCGCATGCCGACCACGACGGTGGACGCGTCGAGCACCCGCGAGATCCCGGCGATCGACGACAGCATCCGGCCGATGAACGAGTCGACGAACTCCAGCCCGGAGATGTCGATCAGCACGCCGCGCGCC
>NZ_JAGXJG010000753.1:0-228 GCF_019091725.1 Cellulomonas sp. GbtcB1
CCCCCCGACCGGACCCGCGGGACGAACGGCCCACGTCCGCGGTTAGGCTGTGACCCAGACAACCCAACACGCTGCTCGAACCGCGGCGGGAGAGCCCTCCCGCGCGACCGCCCCGGCGGACGTGACCGCGAGGCGCCGAAGGAGCAACCCTCCCCCGGAATCTCTCAGGCCCCCGTACCGCCGTGGCGAGGCAACTCTGGAAAGCGGCCGGCTCACGCCGGCCCGCCC
>NZ_JAGXJG010000754.1:0-228 GCF_019091725.1 Cellulomonas sp. GbtcB1
CGTACACACGACGGGCCGTCCGGCTGAGGGAAGCTGACGCTGCTGCGCATGATCGTCGGCCTCGAGGACATCACCTCCGGCGAGCTGAGGATCGGCGACGAGGTCGGCAACGACAAGGCCCCGCGCGACCGGCACCTGGCGATGGTGTTCCAGGACTACGCGCTGTACCCGCACCTCACCGTGTACGAGAACATCGCCTTCCCGCTGCGGCTCCAGAAGGGCAAGTAC
>NZ_JAGXJG010000755.1:0-228 GCF_019091725.1 Cellulomonas sp. GbtcB1
CGTGAGCGTCTGGTTGGGCGCGATCACCAGCCCGCTGCCGGCGCCCGCGACCTTCTGCGTCGCCGCCACCACGAAGCCGACGGCGGGCGGGACCACGAACCGGATCGCCAGGTCGGTGCCGATCAGGCCGAGGACGACGAGCACCAGGCCGATGTCGACGAGCGCACGGCCGCGGGTCGCCACCAGCCGGCCGGACCGCTGCGCCGACACCGCGGAGGCGATCGCGGA
>NZ_JAGXJG010000756.1:0-228 GCF_019091725.1 Cellulomonas sp. GbtcB1
GCTACCTCGCGGGCGGCCGGTACCAGCTCGGGGAGGCGGCCCGGGTCCAGCCCGGTCTGCTGCTGGGCAGCGGCCTGTTCCTGTCGGCCGGCGTGGGCCTGGGCGCGCTGATCTTCGGCGGCACCGTGCTGCAGTCCTGGATCATCGACGTCTCGCCGCCGCTGACCGGCGACATCCACCTGGTGACGTCGCTGTCCTTCGACGTCGGCGTCTACCTCGTCGTCGGCG
>NZ_JAGXJG010000077.1:0-854 GCF_019091725.1 Cellulomonas sp. GbtcB1
GGTGTGGGAGAGTAGGACGCCGCCGGACATCATTTCAGAAAGAGCCATCCCTTCGGGGGTGGCTCTTTCTGTTTCCCTGGAAGCGCCCGCGACCCGCGTCCAGCCGGCCGGCCGCGCCCGTCGCGGTCACCTGAACGCCGGCCGCACGCCATCCTCGCGCCGTCGCGGGGCCCGGGGAGCGCGCTCCAGCAGCAAGACCGGCCGGCTCCGGCCGCGTCCGTCCTCCGGACGTGCGTGTGCCGGCCGCGCCCATCCGCGGGACGTGCCTAGTCCGGCCGCGCCCATCCGCGGGACGTGCCTAATCCGGCCGCGCCCATCCGCGGGACGTGCCTGCTCCGGCCGCCCACCCGCGCACCGAGCTAGCCGTGCCCACCTGAGCACCCTTGCGACTAGACCCGAACCGCGCGCGGTCCGGTCTCGACGCCGAGTGGGCAGTAGATGCCGCCTTCCACGCGTCGGAGGCAGCATCTACTGCCCGCTCGACGGGTGCTGCCCGCTCGACGGGTGCTGCGCGGGTGACGGGTGCTGCGCGGGTGACGGGTGCTGGGGGCCGCGCGGCTGTTCGTTCGGACGGCAGCGCGCGTGTGGGCGGCCGCCCCGCCGAGATGGCAACTTTCGGATGTGTCCGCACGCGAACGGACAGCCGAGAGTTGCCATCTCGGTGTGCATCGCGTGCCCGCGTGGCGCGTTCTTGGTCACACCTCACGGCTCGGGGTCGTGCGCCGGGCGGGCCGGTGCCGTCCGCTGAGGAGGGTCGCAGTCAGCATCTACTGGGCGCTGGGCGCTGGGCGCTGGGCGCTGGGCGCTGGGCGCTGGGCGCTGGGCGCTGGGCGCTGGGCGCTGGGCGCTGGGCG
>NZ_JAGXJG010000077.1:954-13547 GCF_019091725.1 Cellulomonas sp. GbtcB1
CCCTCGCCGCGTCGGTGATCGCTGGTTTCTCGGGAGAGTGACCCTCAGCCGCGACGCACGCCGTCGGCGGTGTGCGCCTCCGGGTATCGGCGCGCGCGGAGATGGCCCGGGGCTCCCGGGCGCCGAGTCTCCGCCGGCGGACTGTGAGGATCGCCACCGCCGGAGGCACCGTCCGGAGACTCGGCGGCCAGCGCGCCGCTCGGGCCCTGCCGCACGGTCGATGCGGGGTCTGCGGGTCGTGGATGAGACCATGGTCGGCGGTCGAACTTGAGGAGCAGCAGGACATGAGCAGCGACGAGCGCGGGACGCGTTCGGCGGACGAGAGCGGGCGTCGCAGCGGCGGCGTCAGCCGGTACGGCAACCGGGGCGCCGCGCGCTCCACCGACGGCGAGCGCCCGTCGCGCGCCCCTCGGGTCGCGGGGCAGCGGCGCAGCGGCGGCGACGAGCGCGGGTGGCGGTCGGCCGTCGAGCAGAGCGGTACCGCCGGCGCGCGGGGGAGCTCCGCGCGGGCCGGCGATCGTGACGCGCGCACGGACCGCCGGGACGAGGGCGCGCGCGGCTACGGTGGCGACCGCCGGTCCGCCGGCGACCGTCCTCGGTCCGAGGGCGGGCAGCGTCCCCAGGGTGGCGCGCGCGACAGCCGCTCGGCCGGGGATCGGCGTCCGTCCGGTCGTGGTGAGGGCGAGCGCTCGGGCGGGTACCGCTCGGACCGCGGCCCGGCACGCGACGGCGGCCGGTCCGGCGGCTACGGGTCCGATCGTGGCGACCGCTCCGGCGGCTACCGCGCGGACCGCGGCGGTCGTGCCGGCGGCTACGGCTCGGACCGTGGCGACCGTGACGGTGGGGCACGCTCCGACCGCTCGGGTGGGTACGGCGCCGACCGGGGCGGCGCCCGCCCGGAGCGGGGTGGTGCGCGTCCCGAGCGTTCCGGCGGGTACCCCGCGGACCGCAGCGGCTTCCGGTCCGACCGTGGCCCCGCGCGGGACGGCGAGCGCGGCGGGTACCGCAGCGAGCGACGTGAGGGTGGCTACGGTCGCGGCGGTCAGCATGGCGACCAGCGGTCCGGCGGGTACGACCGCTCCGCCCCGCGCACGGGCGGCTACCGACGCGACGCCGAGGGCGGCGAGCGGACGGGCGGCTACCGCGCGGACCGCGATGCCTCGCGTCCCGGCGGCGCCGCACGCGGCGACCGTCCCGTCGGCGAGCGCGGCGGGTACCGCGGTGATCGTCCGGCCGGCTCGGACCGCGGGGGCTACCAGCGCGACGACCGTGGGGGTCACCGCGGTGGTCGCGACTCCGGCTCGGGTGCGACCGGCGGTGACCGGGGCGGCTACCGCCGGGACGACCGCGGCGGGCGCCAGCGCGATGACCGCGGCGGCTACCGCGGCGGTCGCGACGGCGGTTCGGGCGCTTCCGGCGGTGACCGGGGCGGGTACCGCTCGGACCGCGGCGCCCAGCAGGGCGGCGGCTACCGGGGCGGCCGGGACGGCGCGCCGTCGGCCCCCGGCGACCGCGGCGGCTACCGGCGCGACGACCGCACCGGATCGCAGGGTCAGGATCGTGGCGGCTACCGGCGCGACGACCGGGGTGACCGGGGCGGCTACCAGCGCGATGACCGCGGGGGCTACCGCGGCGGCCGCGACGCGGGCCAGGGTGCGTCGGGCGGCCACCGGCGGGACGACCGCGGCGGCTACCAGCGCGACGACCGCGGCGGGTACCGCGGGGCACGCGACGACCAGGACCGCGGCGAGCGCGGCGGGTACCGGGGCGATCGCGACGGCGGCCGCGGGTTCGACCGCGGTGACCGCGGTCCCCGGCACGACGGCGACGACCGCCGCCCGAGCCGCCCCCCGCAGTCGGTGCGCGAGTACGGCCCGGAGATCCCCGAGGACGTCGAGTTCAGCATGCTCGACCGCGAGGTCCGGGCCCGGCTGCGCACGCTGAGCAAGGACAACGCGTGGGCGGTGGGCCGGCACCTGGTGATGGCCGGACGGCTCATCGACCAGGACCCGGAGCTCGCCTACGAGCACGCCCAGGCGGCGGTGCGGCACGGCGGCCGGGTGGACGTGGTGCGCGAGGCCGCCGGCCTGGCGGCGTACCGGACCGGTCGGTTCGCGGAGGCGCTGCGCGAGCTGCGCACGGTGCGGCGGCTGAACGGCTCGTCGGAGCACCTGGCCGTGATGGCGGACTGCGAGCGCGGCCTCGGCCGCCCGGAGCGCGCGATCGCCCTGGCCGCCTCTCCCGAGGCCGAGGACCTGGACACGACGACGCGGGTCGAGCTGGCGATGGTGGTCAGCGGGGCGCGCCTCGACATGGGCGACCCGGACGCGGCGATCGCCGCGCTGTCCGGCATCGGCTCGGGTCCCGTGCGGACGCTGCTCGCGGCGCGCGTGGTGCAGGCCCGGGCGGATGCGCTGCGTGCCGCCGGTCGTGGCGCCGAGGCCGACGAGGCCGAGGCGACGGTGCCCGCCGCCCTGCTCGCGCAGGTGCAGGGCACGGACGAGGACGACGACGTCGTGGTGTTCGACCTCGACGAGGACGGGGACGAGGGCGGCCTCGAGGACGACGCCGAGGTGGCGGACGACGGGTCCGACGACCTCGACGGATCCGACGCGGCGGACCTCGACGCGGCCGCTCCCGACGCCGGGACCGGCGACGCGGGGTCCGGCGACGCGGGGTCCGACGACGACGCGCCCGCGGAGGAGTGCCCGGCCGACGCCGACGCCACCACCCCGGCCGACACCCCCGACGCCGCCCCCGCGGGCGACGAGGACACGGAGGACGAGTGACCCACGCACGGCTCCTCGGCAGCGCCACCCCGCTCGCCGAGGCCTACGACCTGGCCCTGGTCGACCTGGACGGCGTCGCGTACCGCGGCCACGAGCCCATCGACGGCGCCGCCGCCGGGCTCGCGGGCGCCCGCGCGGCCGGCATGCGTCTGGTGTTCGTGACCAACAACGCCTCCCGCGAGCCGGAGTCGGTCGCGGACCAGCTCACCTCGCTGGACATCCCGACGCAGCCGAGCGACGTGCTGACCGCCGCGCAGGCCTGCGCGGCCCTGCTGGCGACCCGCCTGCAGTCGGGCGCGAAGGTGCTCGTGGTCGGCGGCACGGGCCTGGTCACCGCGGTGCGCGAGGCGGGCTTCGAGGTGGTCACGTCCGCGGACGAGCACCCGGAGGCCGTCGCCCAGGGGTTCGCCCCGGAGCTCGGCTGGGCGCAGCTCGCCGAGGCCGCGTACGCGGTGGCGGGTGGCGCGTGGTTCGTCGCGAGCAACCTCGACAAGAGCCTGCCGACCGCCCGGGGTTTCGCGCCGGGCAACGGCGCGCTCGTGGGCGCGGTGCAGGCGGCGACGGGCGTGGTCCCGGACAGTGCGGGCAAGCCGGCGTCGACGATGTACGAGATCGCGGTCGAGCGGCACGGCGCCCGCGCGGCGCTGGTGGTGGGCGACCGCCTGGACACCGACCTGGCGGGCGCCCGCACGGGCGGGTTCGCGGGGCTGCACGTGCTGACCGGCGTGAGCACCGCGCGCGACGACGTGCTCGCGCCCGCGGGCCTGCGCCCGCACTACATCGCGGCGGACCTCGGTGGCCTGCTGGTGCCGCACCCGGAGCCGGTCCGGGCGGCCGAGGACTGGTGGACCTGCGGGGCCGCCGCTGCCCGGGTCGCCGGGGGCCGGCTGGAGCTCGGCGGGGACCTGCCCGCCGGGGTCGACCTGGTGCGCGCGGCCTGCGCCGCGGCGTGGGCGGCCGTGGACGCAGGCGAGCACCTGGACGAGTCGACGGTTCCGGACCTGCGTGTCACCCCGGAGGACGCCGCGGGCGTGGGCGCCGGCCGGTAACCTGGCCGGCAGCGCAGGGGAGCAGCAGCACCAGGACACGTGGAGAACCAGCCAGGGGGGCGCGGCGGGGCCGGCAGGCCGGTCCGTCGCGAGCTGGCGGCAGCCGCCGCGGGCGGAGTGGGGAGTGGAGCCGTGGAGCCGACGGGCGACCAGGCGGTGGACCAGGCGGTCGTGCGCCTGACCGAGGTCACCGAGCTCACGTTGCGTGAGCAGCTCGCCGTGTTCGACGCCGTGCACACGGCCCTGCAGGACCGGCTCGCCGACGCGGAGGGCTGAGGCGGGTGCCGACACGTGTCGACGCCGCCCTGGTCCGTGACGGGCTCGCCCGGTCGCGGAAGCACGCGGCCGAGCTGATCGCGGCCGGCCGGGTGACGGTCGACGGCGCCCCGGTGCGCCGTCCGGCGGCGCCGCTCGGTGATGACCAGCGCGCTCGGGTCGAGCCGGACCCCGACGGCGCGCCCGCCGACGACTGGGCGTCCCGCGGCGCCCACAAGCTGCTGGGCGCGCTCGAGGTGTTCCGGGACGTCGAGGTCGTGGGCCGCGACTGCCTGGACGCGGGCGCGAGCACGGGCGGGTTCACCGACGTGCTGCTGCGCCGCGGCGCCCGGCGTGTGCTGGCGCTGGACGTCGGGCACGACCAGCTCGTCGACCGGCTGCGCGCCGACCCGCGGGTCGAGGTCCGCGAGGGGGTCAACGTCCGGTACCTCGCCCCGGCCGACGTCGACCCGGCGCCGGGCCTGGTGGTGGCGGACCTGTCCTTCATCTCGCTGACCCTGGTGCTGCCGGCACTCGCCGCGGTCGCGGCGCCCGGCGCGGACCTGCTGCTCATGGTGAAGCCGCAGTTCGAGGTCGGCCGGGAGCGGCTGGGCTCCGGCGGGGTGGTGCGCAGCGCCGAGCAGCGGGCGCAGGCGGTGCTGGCCGTCGCCGCGGCCGCGGAGCAGCACGGGCTCGTCGTCGCCGGCGTGGCGCGCAGCCCGCTCCCGGGGCCGAGCGGCAACGTGGAGTACTTCCTGCGGCTGCGCCGCGGTCCCGAGACAGCCGGGGGCGCACCCCGCACGCACGACACCGGCGCCGCCCTCACCGGCGACGCCCTCGCGGCCCGGGTCCGGGCCGTGGTCACCGAGCAGGAGGAGGGCGCATGACCAGCAGGCGGGTCCTGGTCGTCACGCACAGCGGCCGGGCGGAGGCCGTCACGGCCACCGAGGAGGCCGCCGCCGCGCTGGAGGCCGCCGGCTTCACGCCCGTGCTCGCGGGCGAGGACGTCCCCGGCATGGCGTTCCACGACATCGAGCTGGCCATGATCCTCGGCGGCGACGGCACGATCCTGCGCGCCGCGGAGCTCGCGCGCGGCGCCGGCGTCCCGCTGCTCGGCATCAACCTGGGCCACGTCGGGTTCCTCGCGGAGAGCGAGCGGGACGACATCAAGGAGGCGGTGCGGCGGATCGCGGCGGGGGACTACACCGTCGAGGAGCGCACGACGCTGCAGGTGCAGGTCCAGGTGCCCGGCCGCCGCGACCCGGTGACCGGCTGGGCGCTGAACGAGGCCGCGCTGGAGAAGGCGGAGCCGGCCCGGATGGTCGAGGTCGTGCTCGAGGTGGACGACCGCCCGCTGTCGAGCTTCGGCTGCGACGGCGTCGTGCTCGCGACGTCCACCGGCTCGACCGCGCACGCGTTCTCGGCCGGGGGGCCCGTGGTCTGGCCGGAGGTCGACAGCCTGATCGTCGTGCCGCTGTCGGCGCACGCCCTGTTCGCGCGCCCGCTGGTCGTCGGCCCGCGCAGCGTCATCGCGGTCGAGGTGCTGACCCGGTCGCCGTCCCCGGCGGTGCTGGTATGCGACGGCCGGCGGCGCGTCGAGGTGCCCGCGGGCTCCCGCGTCGAGGTGCGCCGGTCGCCGGTCCCGGTCAGGCTGGCCCGGCTGACGCCGGCGCCGTTCACGGACCGGCTGGTGAACAAGTTCGCGCTCCCCGTGGTCGGATGGCGGGGGCGCGCGACGGACACCCCGGCGCGCGACCGGACCGGTGCCACCCGCGCGCCGGCCGACGAGGACTGAGGAGCGGACGCGCGCGTGTTCGAGGAGATCACGATCAGCGACCTGGGCGTCATCACGGGCGCCCAGATCCGGCTGCACCCCGGGCTCACGGTCCTGACGGGCGAGACCGGCGCGGGCAAGACGATGGTGCTGACCGGGCTGAACCTGCTGCTCGGCGGCAAGGCCGACCCGGCGACCGTGCGGACCGGCGCGTCCACCGCGGTCGTCGAGGGCCGCGTCGTCGTGCCGGACGGGTCGCCGGTGCTGGAGCGGGCCGAGGAGGCCGGCGCGGCGGTCGACGACGACGGCGGGCTGCTGCTGGTGCGCACGGTGCAGGCGGCGACCGACGGCACGTCGGGCCGGTCCCGCGCGCACCTCGGCGGCCGGTCCGTCCCGCAGGCGGTGCTGGGCGAGCTCGCCGAGCAGCTCATCACGGTGCACGGCCAGCAGGACCAGGCCCGGCTGCGCTCGCCGCAGCACCAGCGGGAGGCGCTGGACGTGTTCGCGGGCGCGGCGCACTCCGCCCTGCTCGCCGAGTACCGGCAGGCGTGGGCGGAGCGCGCGCGGCTGCAGGCGACGATCGACGACCTCACCGCCCGGCGCCAGGACCTCGCCCGCGAGGCCGAGCTGCTGCGCCTGGGCCTCGCCGAGGTCGAGCGGATCGACCCGCAGCCGGGGGAGGACACGGACCTGGCGCAGGAGATCGTCCGCCTGGAGCACGCGGAGGACCTGCGCGCCGCCGCCACGGGCGCGCACGCGGCGCTGCTCGGCGACGAGGACGCCCCGGACGAGGGCGCGAACGCGGCGGGGCTCGTCGAGCACGCGCGCCGGCTGCTGGACGGCGCCGGCGGCCACGACGCCCGGCTCGCGGAGCTGCGCGACCGGGTGGCGGAGGCCGGCTACCTGCTGGCGGACGCCGCCACCGAGCTGTCGTCGTACCTGCAGGACCTGCAGGCCGACCCGCTGCGCCTCGACGCCGCCCAGACCCGCCGTGCCGAGCTCGCGTCGCTGACCCGGTCGTACGGCGAGGACGTCGCGGCGGTGCTGCGCTGGGCCGAGGAGAGCGGCCGCCGGCTGCTCGACATCGGCGACGGCGACGAGAAGGTCGCGGAGCTCACGGCCGAGCGGGACGCGCTGGACGCGACGCTCGCCGACCTCGCCGGCCGGATCGGCGCGGCCCGGCGCGAGGCCGCCGAGCGGCTCGCCGCGACCGTGTCGGCGGAGCTCGCCGGGCTCGCGATGGGCGGCGCCAGCCTCGAGGTCCGGGTCGAGCCTGCACCGGAGCTGGGCCCGCACGGTGGAGATGTCGTGGAGATGCTCCTCGTCCCGCACGCGGGCGCGCCGGCCCGGCCGCTCGGCAAGGGCGCCTCCGGCGGCGAGCTGTCGCGAGTGATGCTGGCCCTCGAGGTGGCGCTCGCCACGTCGCCGGACCGGGGCGAGCACACGCCCGGGACGTTCGTGTTCGACGAGGTCGACGCCGGCGTCGGCGGGCGCGCCGCGACCGAGGTGGGGCGCCGTCTGGCCGCCCTGGCGCGGGGTTCGCAGGTCCTGGTGGTGACGCACCTGGCCCAGGTGGCCGCGTTCGCCGACCGGCACCTCGTCGTCACCAAGTCGCGGGACGGCGCGATCACGGCGTCGGGCGTGGGCGAGGTCACGGGGGAGGACCGGGTCCGCGAGCTGGCCCGGATGCTGTCCGGCCAAGAGGAATCCGGCACGGCGCGCGCGCACGCGGCGGAGCTCCTGGAGCTGGCGGATCTGGCACGATGAACGGCGATGAAACTCCTGCCCTCGCGTAAGCGCTCCGCCGCGTCCCCCGGGGGCGAGCTCGTCGGCCCCGCCCGGGTCGACCCCCGCACCAAGTCGCTGACCAAGCGCCTGCGTCCGGGTGAGATCGCCGTGATCGACCACGTCGACATCGACCGGGTGTCGGCCGAGGCGCTCGCCGCCTGCAAGCCCGCCGCGGTGCTCAACGCCGCGCGCTCGACGTCGGGCCGCTACCCGAACCTCGGCCCGGACATCCTGGTGTCCGCCGGCATCCCGCTCGTCGACGACCTCGGGCCCGACGTGATGACCCTCCGCGAGGGCCGCACGCTGCGCGTCGAGGACGGCGCGGTCTACGACGGCGACAAGCTGGTCGCCGAGGGCACGGTGCAGACCGAGCAGACCGTGGCCACCGACCAGGCGGCCGCGCGCGAGGGCCTGTCCGTCCAGCTCGAGTCGTTCGCCGCGAACACCATGGACTACCTGCGCCGGGAGCGGGACCTGCTGCTCGACGGCGTGGGCGTCCCGGACATCACGACGACGATCGAGGGCCGCCAGGTGCTCATCGTGGTCCGCGGGTACCACTACAAGGAGGACCTGGTCACGCTGCGGCCGTACATCCGCGAGTACCGCCCGGTGCTCGTGGGCGTGGACGGCGGCGCGGACGCGATCCTCGAGGCCGGCTGGACGCCCGACATGATCGTCGGCGACATGGACTCGGTGTCCGACCGCGCGCTGCGCTGCGGCGCGGAGATCGTCGTGCACGCCTACCGCGACGGACGCGCGCCGGGCCTCGCCCGCGTCGACCAGCTCGGCGTGCCGCACATCGTGTTCCCCGCGACGGGCACCAGCGAGGACGTCGCGATGCTGCTGGCCGACGACAAGGGCGCCGAGCTCATCGTCGCGGTCGGCACGCACGCCACCCTCGTCGAGTTCCTGGACAAGGGCCGCTCCGGCATGGCCTCCACGTTCCTCACCCGGCTCCGGGTCGGCAGCAAGCTGGTCGACGCCAAGGGCGTGTCCCGGCTGTACCGGAACCGGATCTCCAACCTGCAGCTGACGCTGCTCGTCCTCGCGGGCCTGCTCGCGCTCGGCGTGGCCCTGGCCTCGACGACCGCGGGCCAGACCCTCATCGGGCTGACCGCGGCGCGCTGGGACGACTTCGTCTACTGGCTCGGGTCGCTGTTCGGCGGGTCGTCATGACGCCCGCCCGCACCCCCCGACCCGCCCCCTCCCGTGCCGCGCACGCGCCGGCACCTGATCGAGAGCTCCCGCTGTGATCGACTTCCGGTACCACCTCGTCTCGCTGATCTCGGTGTTCCTCGCGCTGGCGGTGGGCATCGCCCTCGGCGCCGGCCCGCTCGAGGAGACGATCGGCAACACCCTCACGGGGCAGGTGGACCAGCTCCGGAGCGAGCGGGACCAGCTGCGCTCCGACCTCGACGACGCCGGGTCCGACCTGGCCGCGAGCGACGCGTTCGTGGAGGCCGCGGGTACCGAGCTCGTCGCCGGCACGCTCGCGGACCGCCGCGTCGCCGTGGTCGCGCTCGGCACGGTCGACGGCGACGCGCTCACCGCGATCGAGGGCCAGCTGACCGACGCCGGCGCCACGGTCAGCGCGAACGTGGCGCTGAACGACGCCTGGTCGTCCACCGACCTGCGCTCGTTCCGCCAGGCGCTCGTCGGCAACATCTCGAGCTACCTCGACCCCCAGCCCGCCGACGACGCCACCGCGGACACCTCGCTGTCCGAGGCGCTGGTCCAGGGCCTCACCGGCGCCGACGCCGCCAACCCCGACGCGCTGAGCGCGGACGCGGCGACGCTCCTCGAGTTCATGACCTCCGGCGACTCGCCCCTCGTGACCGTCGAGGGCGAGATCAGCCAGCCGGCCGACGCGATCGTCCTGGTCGCCCCGACCGTCGCGCCCGACGCGGTCGCCACCGACGCGACGCCGGACGCCGACGAGGCCGCCGCCGTGCTGCAGTCGCAGATCGCGCTGGCCCGGGTCGCGCAGACCCGGTCCGAGGGCGCGGTCGTCGTGGACGGCCCGGTCACGGACGGCACGCTCGTGGCCACGATCCTCGGCGACGACTCCGCCGCCGACGCGCTCACCACCGTGAGCGACGGCGACACGTCCGCCGGGCAGGTCTCCGTCCCGCTCGCGCTGAACGCGCGGATCGGCGGCACGAACGGCCACTACGGCCGCGGCGGCGACCTGACGACGGTGCCCACCGCCACGACGCTGACCCCGCCGGACCGCACGCCGGTCGCGACCGGGGACGCGGGCGACGGCGACGCCGGTGCGGGCGACGCGGGCGACGCCGGGGCGCAGGGGTGAGCGTCGCGCGCCGGATCGCCGCCGCCGTCGCGGCGCGCGTGAGCACGACCGTCGTCCGCGGCCTGCTGGACGACGAGCCGCCGGGTGGCGCGCGCCTCTGGGAGCGCACCAACCACCGCGGCGAGCCGGTGAGCCTGCTCGGCGGGCCCGCGGTCGCGGCGGGGGTGCTCGTCGGCGGCCTGGTCGGCGCCCCGTCCGCCCGGGACGGCGCGGCGCTGGCCGTGGCGACCACGAGCGCAACGGCGTTCGGCCTGGTCGACGACCTCACGGAGGACCGCGAGGGCACCGTGCGCAAGGGCCTGCGCGGCCACCTCGGCGCGCTGGCCCGCGGCGAGGTCACGACCGGCGGCCTGAAGGTGCTCGGCATCGGGGCGGGCGCGCTGCTCGCCGCCGCGCTGAGCCGGCCGCACGACCGGCTGCCCGAAGGCCGCGGCGCAGCCGCCGCGGTCCGCCTGGCGGACGTGGCGGTGGACGGCGCGCTGATCGCCGCCAGCGCGAACCTGGTCAACCTGCTCGACCTGCGCCCGGGGCGCGCCCTCAAGGCCGCGGCGATCGCCGCAGCGCCGGCCGGCGTGCTCGGCGGGCGCGGCGGTGGTCCGGCCGCCGCGGTGCTGGGCGCCGCCGCCGCCGAGCTGCCCGACGACCTGGCCGAGCGGGACATGCTCGGCGACTCCGGCGCGAACGCGGTCGGCGCGGTCCTCGGCACCGTCGCGGTGCAGGGCTGCCTGCGGCCGGTGCGGCTCGCGCTGCTCGCGGGCGTCGTGGCGCTCACGGTGGCCTCGGAGAAGGTGTCGTTCACGCAGGTGATCGCCCGCACCCCGGTGCTGCGCGAGCTCGACGCCTGGGGCCGGCGACCGGCGCACGTGCCGGGGCCGGCGGGGCCGGACGCGCCGGGCTCCCCGGGCGGGTCGCCGGGCGACGGCGCCGCCGCGGGCGAGGTGCCCGGGCGGTGAGCCGCCGGGCCGTCCTGTCCGGTCTGGCGGGCGCCGCGGCCCTGATCTCGGCCGTGACGGTCGTCAGCCGGCTGCTGGGCTTCGCGCGGACGCTGGTCTTCAACAACGCGGTCGGCCTCACCGACGTCGGCGACGCCTACAACTGGGCGAACACCCTCCCGAACGTGCTGTTCGAGGTGGCCGCGGGCGGGGCCCTCGCGGGCGCGCTCATCCCGGTCATCGCCGGGCCGCTGGCGCGCGGGATGCGGGACGACGTGTCCCGGATCGCGTCGGGGATGCTCGGCTGGACGCTCGGGGGCCTCGTGCTCATCGGCGCCGTCCTCGCCGTGGCCGCCGAGCCGCTGTCCGCGCTCTCGAAGGTCGACACCGCGGCCGAGCGGGACCTCGTCACGTTCTTCATCCGGGTGTTCGCGGTCCAGCTCCCGCTGTACGGGCTCGCCGTGGTGCTGTCCGGCGTGCTGCAGGCGCAGCGGAAGTTCTTCTGGCCGGCTTTCGCGCCGGTCCTGTCGAGCCTCGTCGTGATCGGCGCGTACGCCGGGTACGGCTGGCTGCTCGCCGACGCCGGCGTGCCGCGCGGGGCCGAGGAGGCGGCGGTGCTGCCCGACGGGGCGGCGGCGCTGCTGGCGTGGGGGACGACCGCCGGCGTGGCCGCGATGGGGCTGTCCCAGCTCGTCCCGGTCTGGCGGTCCGGCGTGCGCCTGCGGCCGGCGCTGCGGTTCCCCGAGGGTGTCGCCGCCCGGGCGCGCGGGCTGGCGCTGGCGGGCATCGGCGCGCTGGTCGCGCAGCAGGCGGCCGTGCTCGTCACGATCACGCTCGCCCAGACCTACGGCGGCGACGGCGCGCTGTCGGCCTGGCAGACGATGGTGCAGCCGACCTACCTGCTGCCGTACGCGGTGCTCGCGGTGCCGCTCGCGACCAGCACGTTCCCGCGGCTCGCCGCCGCGGCGCAGCGCCCGGGCCGGTCCGGCTACGCGCCGCTCGCGGCGGTGACGACGCGGGGCGTGCTCGTCGCCGGTGCCGCCGGCGCGGCGATGCTGGCCGCGGTCGCCCCGGCCGCCACCGCGGTGTTCCGGGCGATCGGGCGCGGCAACACCGCCCTCATCGCCTCGGTCGCCGACGCGCTGACGCTGGTCGCCCCCGGGCTGCTGGGCTTCGCGCTGGTGTTCCACGTGTCCCGGGCGCTGTACGCGCTCGAGCGGGGGCGGCTCGCGGTGCTGGCCGCCAGCGCCGGGTGGGTGACCGTCGCGCTCGCGTCCTGGGTCGCCTGCCTGGTGCTGGTCCCGGGCGGCCGCGACGCCGCCGCGACCCTGCACGCGCTGTCGCTCGGCAACACGATCGGGATGGTCGTGGCCGGGGTGGCGCTGCTCGCCGTTCTGCGGGCGGCCGCGGGGGCGGAGGCCGTGGCGGGGCTGACCCGGACGCTCGCGGTGCTGGTCGCCGCCGGCGCGGTCGCCGGCGTCGCCGGCCGGTGGGTCGTCGACGCGGTGCAGGCGCTCGCCGAGGGCGTGCCGGGTGCGGTGGCCGCGGCGGCGGGCGGGGCGGCCGTGGTCGTCGTGCTGGTCGTGGGCGCGGTCGCCGTGCTCGACCGGGCGACGCTGACCGGGCTGCTGCGGCGCGGTGCGGGTGCGGGCGCCGGCGGCGGGGCGGCGGGCGACAGCGCGGCCGGCAGGCCCG
>NZ_JAGXJG010000757.1:0-228 GCF_019091725.1 Cellulomonas sp. GbtcB1
GGGGAGCCCGGCTCCCTCGACGCCCTGCTCGCCGCCGCGGAGCGGCCCCCCGCGGCCGGGGCGCCCGGGCCCGCGCTGCTCAACGAGGACGGCACGGTCTACCCGCCGGCGCGCGAGCTGCCGTCGCTGACGCAGGGCGCCGGCCACGCCGTGCTCGGCAAGGACTGGCCCGGGAACCCGTGGACGCGCGCCAACCTGCGCCGGCAGGAGACGGGCGGTGCCGAGCGG
>NZ_JAGXJG010000758.1:0-228 GCF_019091725.1 Cellulomonas sp. GbtcB1
TCGCGTCGACCAGGCCGAGCACCGCCTCCAGGTACGCCCCGTCCACGCCCCAGCCCCTCCCCACCAGCACGAGCGCCCGGCCGTCGCCCTCGCCGGCACCGACCCGCGCGATGACGTCGTCGGCGTCCCCGCGCCCGGTCGACAGCACGCCCTCGGCGTCGCCGCAGAGCCGGGCGATGCCGAGGTCGAGGTCGCCGCCGGGGGTCTCCACCCGGCCGGCGGGGGACA
>NZ_JAGXJG010000759.1:0-228 GCF_019091725.1 Cellulomonas sp. GbtcB1
GCACGCCTTCACCCACCAGGTCGTCGACCTGGTCGGCGCGATCGCGGCGGGTCAGGACCCGTCGCTGTCGTTCGCCGGGGGACTCGCCGTGCAGCGCGTGCTCGACGCCGTCGAGCGCAGCGCGGCCGACGGCAGCCGGTGGGTCGCCATGGGCTGACCGCCCGGGGGCGTCCCGCCCCGCGGGTACCCCGCCCGCACCAGCACCACCCGTCAGACGACGATCAGCTC
>NZ_JAGXJG010000760.1:0-228 GCF_019091725.1 Cellulomonas sp. GbtcB1
TCGGCGCGGTCGCGCTCGTCGACCCCCTGGTCCGCCGTGGCCGGCGCCGGTCGGCGACCGCGGTGGGCGCGCTCACCGGGCTGCTGACCCTCGGGGTGGTGTCCGGCATCGTGTCGACGACGCCGGCCACCGGGGCGAACTTCGGCGGCCCGCCGGTGGGCCTCGCGGGCTTCCTAGTCCTGGTCGTGGTGTCGGCCGGGGGCCGGCCCGGCTGGCGCCGGCTGGAGC
>NZ_JAGXJG010000761.1:0-228 GCF_019091725.1 Cellulomonas sp. GbtcB1
AGCGCGCCGGCGAACTCGACGGTCACGGGGATGTCGGCGCCGATGGCGGTGCCGAGGCGCTCGCGGGACGGCGCGTGGTGGGCGCGGCGGACGCCCGGGTGCAGCGTCATCACGAGGCCGTCCTCGCTCGACATCCGCGCCATCTCGACCAGCAGGCCCCGGCGCAGCGCCTCGGCCTCCACGGGGGTCGCGGTCCCGGCCCGGGCCGCGGCGTACAGCCGCTCGCCG
>NZ_JAGXJG010000762.1:0-228 GCF_019091725.1 Cellulomonas sp. GbtcB1
CCCCGCTGGGCCCCGCGATCATCGCCGCCGCCGACGGCGTGATCTACGCCGCGGACCTCGGGGGCCAGGCGAAGGACCGGTTCGCCGGCAAGCCGTTCGTCGACGTCGGCGTGGAGAAGGCGGTGCACGACCCGAACGGCGTGCTCGCCCAGGCCGTCGCGGCGGTCGTGGCGGGCGTGCCCGCGGCGGTCGCCGCCGCGGCGGGCGCCGCACCCACCGCCGGCGGGG
>NZ_JAGXJG010000763.1:0-228 GCF_019091725.1 Cellulomonas sp. GbtcB1
CTCGAGGTGCTCGCGGGCGTCCGCGGCGCGCTCGACGTGTTCCAGCCGTACGAGTTCGGGCGGAGCCCGGCCGACATGGTCGCCGCCACCGCGTCGAAGGCCTGGCGGGCCGTGCACGGCACCCCCATGGGCTACTGGCTGCGCCGGCGGCTCAAGGAGCAGGGCAAGGACCCCATGCGCCCCGGCCGCCCCGGCGCCGGCCTGCTCGCCTCGTCGCGAGTCGGGCTG
>NZ_JAGXJG010000764.1:0-228 GCF_019091725.1 Cellulomonas sp. GbtcB1
GGGCGGCGCGGCCGGCGGGGCGGCCGCCGGGGCGGGCGGTCCGGGGCCCGGGGTGGCGGTGTGGCGCCCCCCGGGCCCGGGCGCCCCGCTCGGCGAGCGCCTGCGGCAGCTGCCGGCCGTGGTGCGGGCGATCGGGCTGCGGCACCTGCCCACCGCCGCGGGCCAGAGGTCGCGGTACGAGCGGCACCGGCCCCGGCGGGCCCACTGGGTCCCGCAGGGGATGGTCCT
>NZ_JAGXJG010000765.1:0-228 GCF_019091725.1 Cellulomonas sp. GbtcB1
GCGGCGTACCGGGTCACGACGTACAGCGAGAACAGCAGCACGCCGAGGCCGGCGTGGGTCTCGCGCAGGGTCAGCTCGGCGCGCAGCCCCTCGTCGGTGAACCCGGGCGGCATCCGCACGTCGGCCACGGCGATGTCCGGCAGCGCGCCGGCGGCCGCCGGCGCCCCGACCTCCTCCACCAGCGCGTGCCCGGCGCCGGCGGGCGCGGCCACCTCCGGGGTGCGGCCG
>NZ_JAGXJG010000766.1:0-228 GCF_019091725.1 Cellulomonas sp. GbtcB1
CCCAGCGGCAGGTCCGTCCCGGCCCCGACGTTCGCGCCCAGGTGCACCAGGCCGCCGCCGCCGACCACCACGAGCGCGTGGAGCCCCGCCACCGCCGCGCGGCGCGCGTGCGCCGTCGCGGTGCGCAGGGCCCGGGCGGCCTGGTCCTCGTCCCGGTGCCCGCGGCTGCGCTGTGCGACCCGCGCCGCCGCCCCCACTCCCGTCCCGCGCCCCCGGCCCGCCACCTGG
>NZ_JAGXJG010000078.1:0-13356 GCF_019091725.1 Cellulomonas sp. GbtcB1
CGACCTCGAGCGCCAGGCCGAGCGCGTGCGCGCGGCCGAGGAGCCCCCGCGCGGACCCGGGGACGCGGCCGGCGAGCGACCCGCTCACGCCCGGCGCGCCGCGGCCGGGGCGGTGGCGGCGCGGTCGGCGCCGAGGCCGACGCCGAGCAGCAGGATCGCGCTGGCGAAGTGCAGCACGTTGTCCGCGCCGTTCAGGGCGAGGATGTTCGCCGACGAGCCGACCAGGAACAAGCCGAGCAGGCCGACCAGCAGGTAGACGGCGCCGACCGTGGTGTTCACGCCCCGCGCGGCGCGCACCGAGGACAGCGCGGCGCCCAGCAGGGCGGCGCCGATCGCCAGGTGCACGATGTTGTGCAGCGGGTTGACCTCGAAGAAGATCAGCGTCCCGCCCTCGGTCCCCGCGAAGTCCGCGCCGGAGCTGACGAAGAACCCGGCGATCCCGACGAGCAGGTAGACGGCGCCGAAGATCCCGCCGACGAGGCGGTTGGCAGACTGGCCCATGGTGATCTCTCCTCCCGGGGTGCGTCCCCGCTGACGTGGCGCACGGAGCGTGCGCTGGTGGGGGTTCGGAGCGGGGGCGGGGCCGGATGGGTCCGACCTGCGGGTGAAGCGCCCCGCACCCGTCCGCGCGGGCCCCGTACCCGTCCGGGGGCTGGACGGATCCCCGCCGCGTGCACCAGGGTGGGAGGCATGCTCGTGGCGTTCTCCGTGTCCCCGCTCGGTGCGGGTGAGTCCGTGACCGAGGCCGTCGCCGACGCGGTGCGCGTGGTCCGGGAGTCGGGCCTGCCGCACCGCACGGACGCGATGTTCACGACCATCGAGGGCGAGTGGGACGAGTGCATGGACGTGGTGAAGCGGGCGTCCGAGGCGGTCGGCCGGCACGCGGGCCGCGTGAGCCTCGTCCTCAAGGCGGACATCCGGCCGGGCCGCACCGGTGAGCTGACGGGCAAGGTCGAGCGGTTGGAGGAGCACCTGTCCGCGTGACGGCGCGCGCGTCCGGCCGGCGGCCGGGACGCGCCGGCGTGGACATCTCGTGCAGATGGGCGGGGCCGGGACCCGGTGCGGTCCCGGCGGTGGAAGACTTCCGCGGGGTGGAGCGCCCGGCGGTGCCGGGCGCCCGGCAGCGGTGCGTACGGCGCGGTGGGGCGGTCCGGTCGGGGGCCGCGAGAAGGGATGCAGCGGACTGATGGCGATCTTCGAGCTCGACGGCGGCCACGGGACCCTCGTCCAGCCGATGCGGCCCCGGGCCGACGCGTTCGAGGCCGACTCGTCCGCGCTCGTGGCGGAGCACGCGTCGGACCTGCTGGGCGAGCAGGTGCTGACGGTGCGCGAGGGCGCCCACGGCGGCCCGCACCTGCTGGCGCTCGACGCGGCCTCGCGCCCGGTCGTCGTCGAGGTCGTGCAGCTGCTGGACGAGGCGGCGCTGGTGCGCGCGCTGCGGCACGCGGGCGGTGCCGCCCGGCTGAGCCGCGCGGACCTGGCGCGGATGTACCGCGGCGGCCCCGAGGCGTTCGAGGCCGAGCTCGCCGTGTTCCGCGACCGTGCCCCCGTGCTGCGGTCGCAGGGCCCGGTGCCGTCGGGCGCGCGGCTGGTCGTGGTGTGCGCGGACGTCGCGGAGGACGTGCTGGAGGCCGTCGACCACGTGACCGCGGGCGGCGGCGTCGAGGTGCTGCGGCTGGGCGTGACCCAGGGCCCCGGCGGGCGCCGCTACGTCGACGTGTCGCCGCTGCGCGCGACCCCCGGGCAGCGCCGCGCCGTCGAGCCCGGCCCCCGCACCGGTGCGGTCCCGGTGGCCGCGGCCCGCACGGCGACCTCGGGCGGGCACCGCGGGACGGCGCCCACCGACCCGACGCCGGTGGTCCGACCCGATGCCGCCGACCGCCCTGACGCCGCCGGGGCTCCCGCCGCGCCCGAGGGCGCCGAGCACCACCGGCACGCCGCCCCCGCCCCGGAGCCGCGGCCCGCGCCGCGCACGGACGAGACCACCCTGATCCCGCCGGTCGTCGACGACGTCCCGGCCCCGCGCGACGGCGACGCGACCGCGGTGGCCTCCGAGCCGCTGCCCGAGCTGGAGGCCCTCGCGGCGGCCGAGCGCCGGGACCTGGAGCTCGTGTGGCACCGCGTGCGCCGCAACCAGCGGCTGGTCGCGACGCTGCGGGTCGACGGGCTCATCGAGCTCGAGGACGGCAGCGTGCACGCCGACCCGAGCAGCGCCGCGACCGCGGCCGCCGACCTGGAGCGGCCGACCGACGGCTGGCGGGTGTGGCGGTTCGGCGAGGACGGCCCGACGCTCGGCGAGGCCGTCGGCGCCTGAGCCGCGCGCGGCTGGTCGCTCACGACCAGCCGTACGCCGCCGTCCACCGGCCGATCTCCGCGTACAGCCGTGCCCGGACCGGGGCCGGCGACAGCGTGAGGTCGTGCAGCCCGCCCGCGATCCGCACCACCGACACCACCGGCCCGAGCTGCACCGCGCGGCGGGCGAGCAGCTCGACGTCGAGCACCACGTCCGCGGCGCGCATGTCCTCGCTCCACCGCGGGCTGATCACGGTGCGGTCGGACGCGAGCATGAGCACCGGCACCCGGATGTGCAGCCCCCGGGCCACCTCCGCGTGCCCGGCGATGATGGCGGCGAGCCAGCCGGCGCGGACGGGGAACGCGGGCACGGGCCGCCAGGCGTCCTCGTAGGTCCACTCCCCGCCGTCCGCGGCCCGCAGCGTGCGGCCGTAGAAGCCCGGGTCGATGTTCGGCAGCGGTGCCTTGGGCTGCAGCCGGGCCAGCCGGGCGATCGCCGGCGCGCTCGCGTGCCGGACCACCGCGGCGCCCTGCAGCTCCAGCCAGGGCGAGTTGAGCACCAGCCCGTGGAGGCGGCCCGGGTGCCGGTTCGCCCACAGCGCGCCGATCAGGCCGCCGGTGGAGTGGCCCATGATCATCACCCGCGCGAACCGCCCGAGGTCGCGGTGCACCTGGTCGAGCGCGGCCTCGATCTCCTCGTCGTAGGTGCGCAGGTCGTCGACGTACCCGGGTGTCTGGTGCGGTCGCAGGCTGCGGCCGTACTTGCGCAGGTCGAGGGCGTAGAACGCGGCGCCCTGGGCGTGCCAGAACTCGGCGAGCCCGGTCTGGAAGAAGTAGTCGGACCAGCCGTGCAGGTAGAGCACGGCGCGGGAGGGCCGCAGCGCCTCGGCCGTCGGCGGGGCGTACCGGACCAGGCTGGCGACGACCTCGCCCTCGTCGTCGGGCGCCAGGTCGATCGTGCGGACCCGGTAGTCCTCGCCCAGGACGTCCTCGTGCCAGCGGCCGGCCATCGCGCGCCCTCCCCGTCGGCCTCGCGGCCCGTCAGACCTCGGCGACGACCTTGCCGAACTGCTCGCCGCGCGCCAAGCGTGCCAGGCCGTCGCCGACCCGGGCCAGCGGGACGGTCGAGTCGACGACCGGCCGCACGCCGGTGCGGGCCAGGAACGCGAGCAGCTGCTCCAGGTCCTGCTTCGTGCCCATCGTGGCCCCGAGCACCGCGATCTCCAGGAAGAACACCCGCTGGATCTCCATGGCGGCGGGGTCTCCCGTGGTGGCGCCGGCGACGACGATCGTGCCGCCCGGCCGGACGGAGCGCACCGAGTGCGACCACGTGGCGGCGCCGACGGTCTCGACCACCAGGTCGACGCGGACGGGCAGCCGCTCGCCGGACGCGACGGCGCCCGCCGCCCCGAGCTCCAGCGCCCTGGCCCGGCGCCGCTCGTCCCGGCTGGTCACCCAGACCTCGAGCCCGGCGGCCGCGGCGAGCCGGATCGCGGCCGTCGCGACGCCGCCGCCCGCGCCCTGCACCAGCACCCGCTGGCCCGGCTGCGCGCGGCCGGTCGTGAACAGCATCCGGTAGGCGGTGAGCCAGGCGGTCGGGACGCACGCCGCCTCGACGAACGACAGCTCCGCCGGCTTCGCGACGAGGTTCCACGTGGGGACCGCGACCCGCTCGGCGACCGTGCCGGGGTACCGCTCGGACAGCAGCGACCGCGGCTCGGCGGGGCCGACGCCGTGCCCGGACGCGCCGCCGACCACGGCGTGCAGCACGACCTCGCGGCCGTCGGGGGTCACGCCGGCGCCGTCGGTGCCGAGCACCATCGGCAGCTGCTCGGCCTTCAGGCCCACGCCGCGCAGCGACCAGAGGTCGTGCTGGTTGAGGGCCGCCGCGCGGACGTCGACGGTGGTCCAGTGCTCGCGTGCGTCGGGCTCGGGGTGCTCCCCGACGGTCAGCCCCGCCAGGGGGTCGTCGGGCGAGAACCGGGTGACCATCGCGGCGAGCATGCTCCCGACCCTATCCCGCGCGCCGCGGGCTGCCCCGGGACCTCGCGAGAACTCGCCCGCACCCCGCGAGAACCCCGCCCGCACCCCGCGAGAACCCGTCGAGATGGCAGCTCTCGGCTGTGCCGGGGCGTCCGGGGACAGCCGAGAGTCGCCATCTCGGCGAAGCGGGGGCTCGGCGTCAGAGGAGGGGAAGCATGCGGCCCAGGTCCGGGACCGAGTCGGACGTGAACCGCGGGGCGAGGGCGGCCGCCAGGACGTCGACGTCGTACGGCACCCGGCCCGCGGCGAGGCGCACCCAGGTCAGCGGCTGCACCACGTCGAGGTCCCAGCCGCCGCGGGCTTGCACGATCCGCAGCAGCTCGGTCGCCACGAGGTCCAGCGCGTCGCCGTCGACCGGCCCCGCCGAGGTGACGCCGTCGCCGAGCCCGCCCTCCGGTCCGAGCCCGCCCGGCACGCCCGGCAGCGGGCCGACGCCGGTGCCGAGCTCCGCGCGCGACCCCGGGGCCGCGCCGCGGGCGCGCGCGAGGGAGCGCTGGAGGTCGTCGGCGTGCACCACGAGCTCGGTGATGCGGGACGCCAGCATCGTGGACAGCAGCACCGGGCCCCGGCGGGCCTGCACCACGCGGTCCTGCGGCCCGAGCTCGTCGGCCCGGCGCAGCGCCTGCGCGACCAGGGTGTCGACGTGCCGCAGCGGGTCGTCGGCGATCTCGGACGCGAGCTCCTTGGTCACCCGGTCGATGTCCGCCGCCCGGCCCGCGTACGAGCCCAGGTACTCGGCGAGGCTGAGCGGGACGGTGCCGGGCGGCGCGGGCTCGCACACGGCCAGCGCGTCCATCGCCCGGCCGAGGTGCGCGACCAGCTCGGCGACGCTCCAGCCGTCCAGCACGCTCGCGGCCCGCGCGGTGTCGGCGTCCAGCACGTCGCCGACCCAGTCGCGCAGCGCGTCCCACTGCCGGCGCAGCACCGCGGTGCGCTCCGTGACGTCCCCGATCCCGGTCTGCATGGGGTCAGCGTGCCAGACGCTGCCGCGCTCCCGGCGCGGCGTCCGCCTCAGCCCTCCAGGTGCTCCCGGACCAGCGGCCCGAGCTGCTCGTGCTCGATGAGGAACCCGTCGTGCCCGTACGGGGTCCGCAGCGTGCGCAGCGGCCGCGCCCCCGGCACCCCCGCGGCGATCCGCGCGGACTGCTCGGGCAGGAACAGCCGGTCCGAGTCGACCGCGACCACCAGCGTGTCCGCGGTGACCGTGGCGAGCGCCGCCTCGACGCCGCCGCGGTCGCGGCCCAGGTCGTGCGTGATCATCGACCGGGTCAGCACGGCGTAGGTGTTCGCGTCGAACCGGCGCGCGAGCTTGTCCCCGTGGTGGTCCAGGTACGACTGCACCGCGAACCGGCCGCCGTCGAGCGGCTCCTCGCCGCCCTGCGGGATCCGGCCGAACCGCGCGTCGAGCTCGGCCGCGCTGCGGTACGTCTGGTGGGCGATCTGCCGGGCCAGCCCGAGCCCGACGTGCGGGCCCTCGCCGTCGGGCGCGTCGTAGTAGTCGCCGCCGCGGAACCGCGGGTCGGCGGACAGCGCGGTGAGCTGGGTGTGGAACGAGGCGATCTGGTCGCCGGAGGTCTGCGCGGAGGTGGCGATCGCCGCGAGCCGCCGGACGCGGTGCGGCGCGGTGACCGCCCACTCCAGCGCGCGCTGCCCGCCCATCGACGCGCCGACGACGAGGGCCCAGGACCCGATGCCCAGCGCGTCGGCGAGCCGCAGCTCGGCGGCGACCTGGTCGCGGACCGTCAGCTGCGGGAACCGGCTGCCCCACGGTCGGCCGTCGGGCGCGGTGCTCGCCGGGCCGGTGCTGCCCTGGCAGCCGCCCAGCACGTTCGGTGCGACGACGAACCAGCGATCGGTGTCGATCGGCGCCCCGGGACCGACGAGCGTCGACCACCAGCCGGGCGTGGGGTGCCCGGGGCCGGCGTCGCCGGTGACGTGCGAGTCGCCCGTGAGGGCGTGCAGGACGAGCACGGCGTTCGAGCCGTCCGGGGCCGGGGTGCCCCAGGTCTCGTAGGCCATCCGGACGTCGGGCAGCCGGCCGCCGGCCTCCAGGTCGAGCGCGCCCAGCTCCACGAACCGGCGCCGGCCGACGGGGTCGCCGTCGCGCCAGGCGGAGGACGCCCGGGGCAGGGTGCTCGGCGCGGACCGGCCGCTGCGGTCGCCCGTGGGGCCGCCCGGGCCGGCGGCGGGGGTGGTGCGGGTGCTGCGGTCGGGCACGGGCCGTCCTGACGTGGGTGCGCCGACGGGCGCCGCGGGGATCGCGGCGCCCGTCGGGGTGGATCGGGTGGTGGGCACGGGGTCGCTCAGGCCCCCTTGGCGGCGCGGAAGCCGGCGTCGAGGTCGGCGAGGATGTCCTCGATCCCCTCCAGCCCGACGGAGAGCCGGACCAGCCCCGGCGTGACGCCGGACAGCGCCTGCTCCTCGGGGGTCAGCTGGCTGTGCGTGGTCGAGGCCGGGTGGATCACCAGCGAGCGGACGTCGCCGATGTTCGCGACGTTGGAGTGCAGCTCCAGGGCCGACACGAACGCCTGGCCGGCGGCGGCCCCGCCCTCGACCTCGAACGCGAGGACCGCGCCGGTGCCGTTCGGGCCGTACTTGCGGCCGAGCTCGTACTGCGGGTGCGAGGGCAGGCCGGCGTAGGTCACGGACAGCACGTCGTCCCGTGCCTCCAGCCACTCGGCGACCTTCTGGGCGTTGGCGACGTGCCGCTCGACGCGCAGCGACAGGGTCTCGAGGCCCTGGGCGATGAGGAACGCGTTGAACGGGCTGATCGCGGCGCCGAGGTCGCGGAGCAGCTGCACCCGCGCGCGCAGCACGTAGGAGAGGTTGACGCCGAAGGCCCCGTCCTTGCCGAGGTCCCGCGCGAACACCAGGCCGTCGTAGGACGGGTCGGGGGTGTTGAACGAGGGGTACCGCTCGGGGTCGGCTCCGTAGTCGAAGGTGCCGCCGTCGACGATCACGCCGCCGATCGCCGCGCCGTGCCCGCCGAGGTACTTGGTGGCGGAGTGGACGACGACGTCCGCGCCCCACTCCAGCGGCCGGATCAGGTACGGGGTCGGGACCGTGTTGTCGACGATCAGCGGGACGCCGGACTCGTGGGCGACGCCCGCGACGGTCTCGATGTCGAGGACGTCCTGCTTCGGGTTCGGCACCGTCTCCGCGAAGAACGCCTTGGTGTTCGGGCGGACCGCGTCGCGCCACGCCTGCGGGTCGTGCGGGTCGGTGACGAACGTCGTCTCGATGCCGAACCGGGGGAGGGTGTGGTGCAGCAGGTTGTACGTGCCGCCGTACAGGCTGGGGCTGGCGACGACGTGGCTGCCGGCCTCGGCGATGTTGAGGATCGCGTACGTCTCGGCGGCCTGGCCGGACGCGAGCAGCAGCGCGCCGACGCCACCCTCGAGGGAGGCGATCCGGTCCTCGACGGCCTGGACGGTGGGGTTGCCGATCCGGGTGTAGATAGGGCCGAGGTCCTTGAGCGCGAACCGGTCGGCCGCGACGCCGGCGTCGGGGAACACGTAGGACGTCGTCTGGTAGATCGGCAGCGCGCGGGCGCCGGTGGCGCTGTCGGGCGTCTGGCCGGCGTGGATCTGGCGGGTCTCGAAGGACCACTGCGACTGGGTCATCGTCTGTCTCCTGGCGGTGCGTGGGGGCTGGCGGTGCGGGTGGTGGGCGGTGCGCACGCGCGTCGTGCCAGGAGGGGTCCCGGGCGGCCGGTGCCGGTGTGCGGCGCCCCCGGGGCGACGGGCGGTCGCCGTCAGCGGGGCGCCGGGGCCGCGGCCCGTCGAGGGCCTGCGGGCACAGCCGAGCGTGCGCTGGTCAGCGACACATTCGGCGGGACATGCCGCCCACAGTACGGAGCGGGCGCCCGGGCGTGGAACAGCCGTCCCGCGATGTGAGACGCGCTGTCCACGGCGGGCGGGCGCGGGGGTGCCGAGCGGCACGTCACGGGGGTCGGAGATCGCCCGCGCGGGTGATTCGTCCCCTCCGGTGTCCGGTTCGTCCCGAACCACGCCGATGTGACTCGTGTGAACGGTGTGACTCGTGTTCACTTCTGTGATTTTCCCCGGTAGCGTCCCTGAGCGGGGCGCGGGACTCCGCCGGCCCCGGTCGCGCACGCGGTGCGCGGGGGGTGGCGGACGGCTGACGAGAGGCGAGCAGGTGCGGACGAGACGAGCGCGCGCGGTGCGCGGTGCAGCCGCGGCGATCACGGCGGCGGTGCTGCTGCTGCCGGCGAGCGGCGCGGCGCTGGCCGACCCCGACGTGAGCGACCAGGACGTGCGGGACGCCCGGCGGGCCGTGTCGTCCGCGTCCTCGGCCGTCGCGGGCATCGAGGTCCGGCTGGCCGAGCTCAGCACGCAGGCGGAGACCAGCCAGGTCGCGGTCCAGCAGGCCGGTGAGGCGTACGCGCAGGCCCAGGCCGACCTCGCGTCCGCGCAGCAGCAGGCCGCCCAGGCGTCCGACCAGTACGACGAGGCGCAGGAGAAGTTCGCGGACGCCCGGGCCACGCTCGTGGCGATCGCCCGCGAGGCCGCGCGGTCCGGCGGCTCCATGGACACCGTGCAGGCCCTGCTCTCCGCCGACGGGTTCGAGGACGTCGTCGCCCGCAGCGAGGCCCTGTCGCACGTCAGCTCCAAGGCCGACCAGGCCGTGCAGGGCTACCTCGCCGCCGAGCAGGTCGCCACCACGCTCAAGACGAAGGCCGACGAGGCTGCCGCCGCGCAGGAGTCGGCCGCCGCCGAGGCGCAGGACGCCCTGGACGCGGCCCAGCAGGCCCAGACGGACGCCGACGCCGCGGTCGCCTCCGCGCAGACCGAGCGCGCCGGCCTCATCCAGCAGCTCGCTGTCGCGCGGAACACCAGCGCCGAGGTCGAGCAGGCCCGCCAGGACCAGATCGACGCCGAGCGGCAGCAGCGCGCCGAGGCGGCCGCGCAGGCCGAGCGCACGACCGTGCCCGCCGTGAGCACGCCGGCCGCGGGCGGCGGCAGCTCGACCCCGGCGGCCGGGGGCGGGACGGCCGCGCCGTCGACGCCGTCCACCCCGAGCACGCCGTCGACGCCGAGCACGCCCCCGCCCGCGACGACCCCGCCGGTGACCACGCCCCCGGTGACGACGCCCCCGGTCACGACCCCTCCGGTCACGACCCCGCCGCCGGTGTCCGCGAGCAAGGCGCAGACCGCGATCGCGTGGGCCCGGACCAAGCTCGGCCTGCCCTACGTCTGGGGCGGCACCGGCCCCAACGGGTACGACTGCTCCGGGCTCACCCAGGGCGCCTGGCGCGCGGCCGGCGTCAGCCTCAACCGCACGTCCCGCGACCAGTACCGCCAGGTGACCAAGATCGCGTACAGCGACCTGCAGCCGGGCGACCTGGTGTTCTGGGGCACGAACAAGAACGACGCGAGCAGCGTCTACCACGTGGCCCTCTACATCGGCGGCGGCCAGATCCTCGAGGCGCCGCGCGAGGGCGTCCCGGTCAAGATCTCGCCCATGCGGTACACGAACTCGATGGCCTACGCGGGCCGGGTGGGCTGACCCGCCCACCCCGCACCACGACGGAGGGCCCCGGAGCGCGCGCTGCGCTCCGGGGCCCTCCGTCGTCCGGGTCGCCGCCCCGCGCGGGGGCGGCGGCGCGGGTCAGTGCTGGTCGTACCCCGCGTCGATCGCGCGCTGCCGGGAGCGCTCGATCTCGGCCTCGGCCTCGGCGCGGCCGACCCAGTGGGCGCCCTCGACCGACTTGCCGGGCTCCAGGTCCTTGTAGACCTCGAAGAAGTGCTGGATCTCCAGGCGGTGGAAGTCCGAGACGTCGTCGATGTCCTGGCGCCACGCGGCGCGCTGGTCGCCCGTCGGCACGCAGAGCACCTTGTCGTCGCCGCCGGCCTCGTCGCGCATGCGGAACATGCCGAGCGCGCGGCAGCGGATCAGGCAGCCGGGGAACGTCGGCTCCTCGAGCAGCACCAGGGCGTCCAGCGGGTCGCCGTCCTCGCCGAGGGTGCCGTCGATGAACCCGTAGTCGTCCGGGTACCGGGTCGAGGTGAACAGCATGCGGTCCAGCCGGATCCGTCCGGTCGCATGGTCGACCTCGTACTTGTTCCGCTGGCCCTTGGGGATCTCGATCGTGACGTCGAACTCCACACCTGCTCCTTCGTCTCCGCCGCCGGCGACCCTGGCGCCGCGGCGGGCAGCTGATCACGGCGGCGTGCCAGGTGGTGGCGCGTCGCCTTCAAGCCCCTAGTGTGACGCACGGACGGCTCGGCGGTGGCCCGGGCCGGGAGAACGGGACGCGAACGGGAGGTGCGGTGGCGCGCGCGGGCAGGACGATCGGCGTGGCGGCGCTCGTGGTGGTGCTCGCGGGCGGGGCCTACGTCACCGCGGACGCCTACGACGTGGTGCCGGGTCTCGTGACCCTCGCGCCCGAGCCCGCCCCGGCGGCCCCGTTCCCCGAGGCGCCCGGCGCGACGACGACCGGGGCCGGTGCGACGGTGCTGGCCGACCTCGACGCGGCCACCCCCGCCCCGGACGCGGACCAGGTGCAGGCGCTGGTGCAGGGGCTCGCGGGCGACGCGCGGCTGGGCCCGACGGTCGGCGTGCTCGTCGCGGACGCCCTCACCGGCGAGGTCCTCGGGGAGCACGCGGGCGACGACGCCCGGACCCCGGCGTCGACCGCCAAGCTCGTCACCGGCGTGGCCGCGCTGACCCGGCTCGGGGCGGACCGGACCTTCGACACCACGGTGCGCCAGGGCGCGGGGGACCAGATCGTGCTGGTCGGCGGCGGCGACATGATGCTGGCGGCCGGCGTGGGCGACCCGGACGCCGTGAACGGCCGCGCGGGCCTCGCCGACCTCGCGGCGCTGGTCGCGGTGCAGCTGCGGCTCGCGGGCCGGGACACGGTGACGCTGGGCCTCGACGACACGCTGTTCAGCGGCCCCGCCACGGCGCCCGGCTGGGACCCCGCGGACATCGCCATGGGGTTCGTCGCGCCGGTGGCACCGCTCGCGGTCGACATCGCGAAGATCTCCGCCGGCGAGTACCCGCCGCGGCGCGCCGACCCGGCGATGCACGCCGCCACGGAGTTCGCCGCGCGGCTGGGCGAGGCGGGGATCACGGTGACCGGCACCCCCGCGCGGGTGTCCGCGCCCGCGACCGGGGACGTCCTCGGCGTCGTGTCGTCCGCGCCGGTCCCGGAGGTCGCGCAGTACTTCCTCGACACCTCGGACAACACGATCACCGAGGTCGTCGCCCGGATGGTCGCGCTCGACCTCGGCCTGCCGGGCAGCTTCGAGGGCGCGACCCAGGCCGTGCTGCGCACCGCGCAGACCCTGGGCGTCGACACCGCGGGCGCCACGCTGGCCGACGCCTCCGGGCTGGCCGACGGGTCGGCGCTGCCGCCGCGGATGCTGCTCGGGCTGCTCGAGCTCGTCGTCGACCCCGCGCACCCCGAGCTGCGCGAGGTCAGCAACGGCATGCCGATCGGCGGCCTGACCGGCACGCTGTCCGACCGGTTCCGCTCCGGCGACGCGACCGGCCTGGTGCGCGCCAAGACCGGCAGCCTCACGAGCGTCACCTCGCTGGCCGGCTCGGTGCTGGACGCGGACGGGCGGCTGCTGCTGTTCGTGCTCATGGCCGACCAGACCGGGGCGGTCGGCCAGTACCAGCCGCGGCAGGCGCTGGACGGGTTCGTCTCGGCGCTCGCGGGCTGCGGCTGCCGCGGCTGACCCCCGCCCGTCTGCAACGACCGCGCGCACGCGCGTGGTTACGGTGGGCGGGTGCAGCCGGCCGTGGACTGGGACCTGGCGGCCCGGCTCGCCGCGCGCGCGGTGCGGTCCGGGCCCGCCGCCACGCGCGCCGAGCGGGCCGCGGTCGTCGCCGACCTGCACGCCGCCGCGCCCGTCGCGGCCGAGCACGTCGCCCGGATCACCCGGATGGCGCCCGCCGACCCGGCCGCTCCCGCGCACGACGTCCGGGTGGTCGACCGCGCGTCCTGGGCGCGCGCCAACGTGCGGGCGCTGGAGGGCCTGACGGCTCGGGTCGGGGTGCCCGCCGACCGGGGACTGCGCGGCGCGGCCGGCGCCGGGCAGGTCGCGGCGGTCCTCGGGCTGCTGTCGGGGGCGGTGCTGGGCCAGTACGACCCGTGGGGCGGCCGGGGCACCCTGCTGCTCGTCGCGCCCAACGTGCTGGCGGTCGAGCGGGCGCTCGGGGTGGACCCCGCGGACTTCCGGCTCTGGGTGACGCTGCACGAGCAGACGCACGCCCAGCAGTTCGCGTCCGCGCCCTGGCTGGCGGACCACCTGAGCGACCGGCTCCGGGTGCTGCTCGCGGAGGAGGGGTCGCGGCCGCGGTGGCCGTGGCCGGCGCGGGGGGACGGGACGGACGGGGCGGCCCGGGCGGACGGCGACGCCGGCGACGAGGACCCGTCGGGCGACGCGGGTGCCGCGGCGCGCGGGGGTCGGCCGCGCTCGCTGCTCGACCTGCTCGACCCCCGCCAGCGCGTCGTGCTCGACGAGGTCGGCGCGGTCATGGCGCTGCTCGAGGGGCACGCGGACGTGACGATGGACGCGGTCGGCCGCACGGTCGTGCCGTCCGTGCGGCGCATCCGGCGCCGGTTCGAGGCCCGCCGCGACGGCGCCGCCGGCACGGGCGGCATGCGCAAGGCGCTGCGGGCCGTGCTCGGCATGGACGTGAAGCTCGCCCAGTACCGCGACGGCGCGGCGTTCGTGCGCGCGGTGCGCCGCCGGGTCGGCACCGACGGGTTGAACGCGGTGTGGACGGCCGCGGACGCGCTGCCGTCGGCCGCAGAGATCGCGGACCCGGCCGCCTGGGTGCGCCGGGTGCACGGCTGACGTGGCGCGCCTCGACCCCGCGGTCGCGGCCGTGCGCGGCGCCGTCGCGGACGCGCTCGCGGACCTGCCGGTCGGCGCGCGCGTGCTGGTCGCGTGCTCCGGCGGCCCGGACGGCCGCCGGCACAGCCCGCGACCGATGACGCACGAGAGGCCCGCCCCCCGGCGGGGACGGGCCTCTCGGCACTCG
>NZ_JAGXJG010000767.1:0-228 GCF_019091725.1 Cellulomonas sp. GbtcB1
GGCGGGCGCGCCGCCGCCCCGGGGCGCGACGAGCGCGCGCCCGCAGCGACCGCGCGGCAGCCCGTGGAGGCGGCCGGCGCGGTCGCCGTGCAGCGGGCGGTGGACCGCATCGTCTTCGAGTAGGCGTCGCCGTTCGACGGCGCGGACCGGGGCGAGCCCGTTCGGGCCGAGGCGCCGGCGGGCGCGCCACCGCGCCAGCTGCCCGGCTCGCCCCCGGGCGCGGGGGGG
>NZ_JAGXJG010000768.1:0-228 GCF_019091725.1 Cellulomonas sp. GbtcB1
TCTTGAGAGAACTGTTTTTGGAGTGACATCTGCTTGGCCATTGAGAAGGTCCTATTGAGCTCTTCCCTTTGATCAAGCTCAAGATTATATGATACCAGGGATGTGATCACTTACTGATTTGAAAGGAATTCTTATCTTCTGTCAAGAATATAATGTCATCTGATATAATGTTGTATTTGGGCATGTGTGGCTAAGCTTAACAAGCAATAGGATGCATATTTGTGAATG
>NZ_JAGXJG010000769.1:0-228 GCF_019091725.1 Cellulomonas sp. GbtcB1
CTCACGGAACACGAGCGCCCCGCGCCCGGACCCGCGCGGGACGCTGCCCCCCCGGGCCGGCCGCCGCCGGGCGCGCGGACGCGGGCCCGCCTCCCCGGTCCCGTCCCGCGCGATCGCGGCGCCGCGCTCCGCCGTGCGCGCGGGCCCCTCGTCGCCGGGGACGAGCACGTGCGTGGCCAGCGCCCGCGGGGCCGAGGCGTCGAGCCAGCCCGCGAGGAAGTCGTGGGC
>NZ_JAGXJG010000770.1:0-228 GCF_019091725.1 Cellulomonas sp. GbtcB1
GGTGTGCCAAAATAGAGTGGACACTCATCATGCACACACACTCACTCATGGTTTCTAACACCACCCCTTAAATGAAGGGGTGACTCTTTTATCTCGAGTTTGTTAATGAGAAACCAAAAATGAGTGTGTGTGAGACTTTTTGTTAGGCAATCTGCTACTTTATTTGAAGAGGGTATATAGTGAAGTTCAAGTTCCTTTTTCATTACTTTGTCAAGCACAAAGTGTTTT
>NZ_JAGXJG010000771.1:0-228 GCF_019091725.1 Cellulomonas sp. GbtcB1
CGGTGACCGGCTCGCCGCACGCCTCGCCGGAGGCGTGGTCGCGGGTGATCGCGCGGCTGCTGCGGGGCTGTCGGCCGGCGCGCGTCAGGCGGTCTCGCGGCGCGCGCGGTGGGACTGCCGCCAGGGGAGCGCGGCCCACACGACGGCGAGCCCGGCCACCGTGACGGCGCCGGCGACGGTCCCGGCCGAGCGCCCGGCCACCCCGTCGCGCAGCGACCGCGCCCTGCC
>NZ_JAGXJG010000772.1:0-228 GCF_019091725.1 Cellulomonas sp. GbtcB1
GCGGCGGCCGCAGACGAGCGACCGCCGCGGGGCGGCCGGGGGGCCGTCGGCCGCGGCGCCCGCCTCGGTCGGCACCGTGCCGCCCTGCCGCGCCGCCAGGGCGTCGAGCGCCGTCGACGACTTGCCCTTGATGGCCTCGGTCTGGGGGATCGCCCCGGCGGGGGCGCCGCGGCCCGCCACCAGGTCCCGCTGCCGGGAGGGCGGCAGGGTGTCCGCCGCCACGAGGAA
>NZ_JAGXJG010000773.1:0-228 GCF_019091725.1 Cellulomonas sp. GbtcB1
GGCGTGACCTCGGGGCCCCGGTTGGTCGGCGGCCTCCGGGAGCCCTGCGCGGCCGCGCGGGGGGACGGCGGCCCCGTCGTCCTGGCGTACCTCGACCTGGACCGGCCCAAGGAGGCCAACGACACCCTCGGCCACTCGTTCGGGGTCGCGCCGCTGCACCCCGTCGCGACCCCGCTGGCGGCCTCGGCGGAGCCCGGCCAGGTGGTCGGGCGGGTGGGCGGCGACCGG
>NZ_JAGXJG010000774.1:0-228 GCF_019091725.1 Cellulomonas sp. GbtcB1
AGCGGGCGCCGGGCCCCGGAGATGAGGGACGAGTGGACCACGAGGGCGCTCGGGAACAGATGCGCGCCCATTCTCGTCGCGGTCCGAACCGACCCAGCGAATTTATTATCTTCATGCATAAGTTTTATAAATTACCCAGTAGAATAGATTTATAAATCATCTCAATCCCCCTTTTTCTTTTCTTTTACAATTTCTTGATTATTTTATGATGTTTATATGATGATTTCT
>NZ_JAGXJG010000775.1:0-215 GCF_019091725.1 Cellulomonas sp. GbtcB1
CCGAAAGCGGCGATCCACCGACACACGAAACGACCCCCACCCGCTGGCGAGCGAGGATCAGTCAATTCGGCTGCTAAAGAAGCCGCCCGACGGGGTCGGGAACGACTTCCGTATCAACCAAGACCCACCGACACCGACCAACCACCCCCAGACTGAGGGCGGCCACCCGAGCCGATGAACCATCTTGGCATCAACTACTAGGCACACTGTTGAGT
>NZ_JAGXJG010000079.1:0-13248 GCF_019091725.1 Cellulomonas sp. GbtcB1
CCGCCGACCGGCGGGTCCACCGGGTCGGGCGCGCCCGGCGCCGGCGCCTCCGCGACGGCGAACGCCACGCCGACCGGCGCGGACTCCCGCGCGCCGAGCGCCTGCACGACGGACCCGGCGTAGCGACCGGCGGGCAGCGCCCCGGCGTACGCGAGCGTCCACCGGCCGTCCGCGCCGACCACGGTCTCGCCCGCGAGCGAGGCCGGCACCGCGGCCGCCGCGGCCAGCGCGGCGGTCCGGACCTCGGCGCCGCCGGCCGTCGCGACGTCCGCCACCCGCACCACGGCGCCGGGGAACCCGGTCCCGGACAGCGAGGTGACCTCGGCCCCGGCCGGCAGGTCGCCGGCGGGCGCGTCGGTGACGGCCAGGCCGGTGAGGTCGGCGCGCTGCGTCAGCCACTCCGCCGGGCCGGTGGGCCGGTCGATCACGCGGGTCTCGCCGATGCAGCCGTTCCAGCCGTTGCGCGCCGCGCCGTCGACCCAGTCCGACCCGAGCAGCCAGGGCATGTCCGCCTGGACCGAGTGCCCGAGCGTGTCGGTGGCGTTGCGCAGCACCGGGGCGCCGTCGATGTACATCGTGGTCGTGGACGACGCCGGGTCGTTGACGATCGCGACGTGCGACCAGCTGTCGACCATGATCTCGCCGGACCACGCCGTGCGGTCGCCCTTGGTCGTGGCGATCGGGACCTCGGTGAACTGGAACTCGCGCAGGTTCGAGATGCCGAGCGCGACCGGGGAGGCGGTGTAGTCCCACTGCGACCACGGCATGCCGGGGAGCTGCGAGCGGTCGCCGGACCGGACGACGGCCTTCGACCAGCCGTTCACGCCCGCGTCCCAGGTCGGGTCGAGCTGGAGGAACGTCTCGATCGTGTAGCCCTCCGGGAACGTCTCGGCGTTCACCGGCGCGTCGGAGGCCGTGGTCAGGTAGCTGAACCGGGCCGCGGACGAGTTCGCGAAGCACACCGCGGCGCCGTCGGACGAGTAGCCGTGCACGTCGTCCCGGACGATCGTCACGTCGCCGGCCTGCGCCGTGGCCGAGCCGGAGGCGGCGATGGTCGCGCGGGTCAGGTCGTTGCCCGCCGCCACGTCGGGGATCGTGCCGCCCTCGGGCAGCACGCCGGTGGGGAGGTCGTTCATCCGCCAGTGCGCGACGGTGCCCTCGGCCTCCGCGAAGTCGAGCGCGTTGCCGGGCAGCTCCGTGGTGACGGGGTCGGGGCCGACGAAGCCGTCGAGCAGCACGTCGCGCGCCCGCTGGGTCAGCGACGGCCAGACGCCCGCGCCGGGGCCGAAGTCGGGGTCGAAGCCGGCGAACCGCTCCGAGAAGTCGAGGTCGAGCGTGAACCGCTGGTTGGGGCCGTCAAGGAACGGCTGGTCGTAGCTCGTCAGGGTCTCCTGCGGCTTGGCGGTGACCCACGGCGACGCCGTCTGCATCGTCACGGTGTCGTGCGCGAGGTCGAACTCGACCAGGCCGAGGTAGCCGTTCCCGCCCTCGTAGGCCATCTGGTAGTCGATCAGCACGTTCGTGACCGAGTGCCCGAAGTCGTTCGTGCGGGTCTGCTGGGTCGCCCCGTGGAAGTGGCCGTTGAACGTGAGGAAGATCTGGTCGCTGCTGCGGATCAGCTTGTCCCAGAGCTCCTCGCCGTACTCCGTGTCGCGCGGCGAGGTCTGGTCGGGGCCGATGTTGAGCAGCGAGTGCGTGGTCAGGATGACCGGGACGTCGGGGTGCGCCGCCATGGCGTCCTTCGCCCACTGCATCGTCTGGTCCGACACCCGCCAGGCGAGCGCGAGCACCATGAACTCCTGACCCTCGGCCTCGAAGACGTGGTACTGGCTCAGCCCGGTCGGGTCGCTGCCGCCGTAGGTCGCCTGGGTCGCCGCGCGCGCGGGACCGAAGTACTGCAGGAACGGCTCGTTCGCCGGGTCGTAGTCGGTGTCGTCCAGGGTGTCGTCCGAGTTCCGGACGTCGTGGTTGCCTGGGAGGATCGAGTAGGGCAGGCCGCCCTGCTCGAGCGTCCGCATCGCCGTGTCGGCCGCCTGCCACTCCGCGGTCTGCCCGACGCGGTCGACGACGTCGCCGAGGTGCGTCACGAACGGGATGTTGAGCTCGTCGGCGTGCTCCACCAGGAACCGCGTCTGCTCGCGGAACGGGTCCGTGCCGTAGCGGGGCAGGAACTGGTCCGCTGAATACCGCGAGTAGAACTGCGTGTCGGGCAGCACGGCGAGGGTGAACCGCGAGCCGGGCTCGTCCGACGCCGCGGCCGGGACGGCGGCCGGGGCCGCGGCGCTCGCGGCCGGCGAGGCGGCGGCGAGCAGGGTGCCGGCCACGGCCGCGGCGGCGAGCGCCGCGAGGGCACGGGCAGGGGCGCGCCGCGACGCGCGCGGGGGCGTCGGGGCAGGGTGAGGTCGCACGGGAGGGTCTCCGGTGGGTGGGGGTGGGCGCGCCGGTCCGGACGCGCCGCACCACCGTGGCCAGCGGTTCTGAACTCCGCGTGACGTCCGGCGGACCCGTGCGTGGCCCGCGGGTGAAACGGTGGCTGAGGGCGGGCTGTGCGCGGGGTGGGCGGTGGCTGCGCGCGTCAGCCGCGCGGGATCACGCGCTCGGGCAGGGGCGAGGGCAGCGCGCCGCCGCCCGGGCCACCCGCGCGGAGCCACGCCTCCAGGGCGGCGGTGTCGGCGTCGCCGGACAGCCGCTCGAACCACACCGGACCCGCGCCCGCGCGCCGGGAGGCCCCGGTCGGCCGCGCGACGACCACGTCGCCGCGCTCGCACGCGTCGAGGCAGTCGACCTCCGTCAGCCGGGCGGCGCCGCGGGCCGCCAGCGCGCGCAGGCGGGCCAGCTGGCCGCCGGGCAGCGGGTCGTCGACGCCGAGCGTCTCGCCCGCGCACAGCGCGCAGGCCGTGAGCCCGGGGACGTCGCCGTCGGGGCCGGGCGCGTGGGGGGTCTCGGGCACCGGACGACGATAGCGGCGCGGCGGTCCCGCCCGCGCCGGCGGGGGAGCGACCTGCGCCGCTCAGGGCAGGTCGTCGCCCTGCCAGGGGTAGGACGGCTGCGCGCCGAGCCGGGTCACCGACGCCGCGGCCACCCGCGTCGCCAGCGCCGCCGCCTGCCGGACCGGCAGCCCGTCCGCGATCCCCGCGGCGAGCGCCCCGACGAACGCGTCGCCCGCGCCGGTCGTGTCGAGCGCGTCGACCCGCCGGGCCGGCAGCGACCACGCCTCGCCGTCCTCGATGCCGACGACCCCGCCCGCGCCGAGCGTCACGACGACCGACCGGACGCCCAGCGCCGCGAGCTCGGCGGCGGCGTCCGCGGGCTCCCGGTCGCGCCGGCCGAGGAGGATCGCCGCCTCGTGCTCGTTGACCACCAGCGGGTCGGCGGCGCGCACGGTCTCGGTCGGGAGCTCGGCGGCGGGCGCGACGTTCAGCAGCAGCCGGGTGCCTCCGGCAGCGGCGACCCGGGCGACGTGCGCGACGGTGGCGAGCGGGATCTCGGCCTGCACGACGCACACCCGCGCCTCCGCGATCAGGTCGGTCGCGGCGTCCACGAGCCGCGGGGAGACGGACGCGTTCGCGCCCGGGACCACGACGATCGTGTTCTCGGCGTCGTCCGCCAGGGTCACGACGGCGAGGCCGGTGGGCGCGTCGACGACGGTCACGTGGTCCAGGTCGACGCCCGCGTCGCGCAGGCCGGCGAGGGCGATCCCGGCGTTCACGTCGTCGCCGACCGCGGCGACCAGCGCCACCTCGGCACCGAGCCGCGCGGCCGCGACCGCCTGGTTGGCGCCCTTGCCGCCGGGCAGGACGCTCGAGGTGTGCCCGAGCAGGGTCTCCCCGGGGTGCGGGTGGCGCTCGACCTGCACGATGAGGTCCGCGTTGACCGACCCCACGACGACGACGTCTCGCGCCACGTCCGTCTCCCCCCACGCTGCGGTCCCGGGTGCCTGCCGCCCATCCTGCCCCTCCGCGCCCGCCCGTGGAGGCCGATCACCCCGCGCGCCCGGAGCGCCACCGCGCCCCGCCCCGGTAGGGTGGGCGCGTCCGCCCCGTCGATCCGACGGCGGGACGGCGGCCGGCCGGTCGGCCCGAGGGTCCCGGCGGCGCGCCTGTAGCTCAGTGGATAGAGCACCGCTCTCCTAAAGCGGGTGTCGGCAGTTCGAGTCTGCCCAGGCGCACAACGGACGTCCGCGTGCGCCGCCAGCGGCCCGCGGTCGTCCGCCGAGGCACCTCGCCGTGACAAGGCGGGGACGCCCCACGGCGCGCCCGCAGCACCGGCGCCCGCCGCCCCCGGCGCGAGCCCCGGGCCCGCGGGCGGCGCACGCGGCGACGCGTCGCGCGCACCCGGCGTCCGCGCCGGACCCGCGCGGCGACGGCACCACGCCCGCGTGCCCTCGCCGCGGCACGCAGGCACGAAGGAGACGAAGTGGCACGAACCGGCCAGCGCCGACCCGCCCGCGGGGGCAGCAGCACCGCCCCCGGCGGGCAGCGCCGCCGCACCGCCCGCCCGAGCGAGCAGGGGCTGATCCCCGTCCTCGCCGGGGTGGTGCGCGAGATCGAGGGCGCCGTGCAGCGCCCGCCGGTGCGGCCGGCCGTCCGGACGAAGTTCCAGGTCGTGGCGCTGCTGGTCCGCGAGGAGCGCGCGCGGGCGATGGCCGACGGCGAGCTGTCGCAGGCCAAGCGCACCGAGCTGATGAAGCGGCTCGACGGCGTCGCCACCCAGCTGGCCCGGATCGCCGCGCGGGACACCACCCTGCTGGCGCTGCTCGCCGACGACGCCAAGGTGTCGGACGCCGCCCGCGCCTACAAGGCGACCGTGCAGCGCGCGGCGGGCATGGACGTCCCGGCCGAGCCGGAGCCCGAGGAGGCGCCGGCCCCGGTCGCCCCCGCGCCGGGCGCCGACCGCCAGGTCGTCCCGCAGTCCGTGATCTCCCGCCGGCTCGCGAACCCGTTCCTGGCCCCGGACTTCGAGGCCGCCGCGGAGCGCGTCGCGGCGAAGCCCCGCCGGCTGGCCGGCTGGGAGCTGCTGGAGCCGCTGTTCCGGTCGTTCGAGCAGTCCGGCGACGGCGTGCCCGCGTGCATGCCGCTGCCCGAGCCGGCGCACGTGCCGACGCCGCCCGGCCGCGAGCTCATGCCGCACCAGGCGCAGGTCGTCACGGCGGCCGCCGAGGGCCACCGCACGTTCCTGCTTGCCGACGAGCCCGGCCTCGGCAAGACCGCGCAGGCCCTGCTCGCCGCGCGCACCGCCGGCGCGTACCCGCTGCTGGTCGTCGTCCCCAACGTGGTCAAGACGAACTGGGCGCACGAGGTCGGCCTGTGGACCCCCGAGCGCCGCGCCACGGTCGTGCACGGCGACGGCGAGCGGGTCGACGGGTTCGCGGACGTCGTGATCGTGAACTACGAGATCCTCGACCGGCACGTCGGCTGGCTGGGGGAGCACGGCTTCCGCGGGATGGTCGTCGACGAGGCGCACTTCATCAAGAACAAGCGCTCCCAGCGCTCGCAGCACGTGCTGTCGATCGCCGAGAAGATCCGCGAGCGCGCCGCCCGCCCGCTGCTCATGGCGCTGACCGGCACCCCGCTGATCAACGACATCGAGGACTTCCGCGCGATCTGGCAGTACCTCGGCTGGATCGACGACGAGAAGCCGCTCGGCCGGCTGATGACCGCGCTGGACGACATCGGCCTCACGCCCGCCGACCGCGGCTTCTCCGCCGCCGCGCGGCAGTGCGTCGTCGACATGGGCATCGTGCGCCGCCGCAAGGCCGACGTCGTTGCCGACATCCCGGCCCGCCGGGTCGCCGACCTGCTGGTCGAGCTCGACGGCGCCGCGGGCCGGTCGATCCGCGAGGCCGAGGCTGCCCTGGTCGAGCGGCTGATGCAGCGGTTCCGCAGCGCGGTCGAGGCGCGGGAGTCCGGCCTGGTCCTGGGGACCGACCACGAGATCGCCCGCCGGGTCGCCGCCGCGGAGCTCAAGGACTCCAGCGGCAAGACCAAGGGCGACAACGTGTTCGCGATGGTCCGCCGGATCGGGCAGGCCAAGGCCGCGCCGGCCGCCGACTACGCCGCCCAGCTGGCCCGGAACGTCGGCAAGGTGGTGTTCTTCGCGAAGCACGTCGACGTGATGGACCACGCCGAGCAGGCGTTCGCGGAGCGCGGCATCAAGTACGCGTCGATCCGCGGCGACCAGACCACCCGGCAGCGCGACAAGAACGTCAAGGCGTTCGTCGAGGACCCCGAGGTGCAGATCGTCGTCTGCTCGCTCACCGCCGCCGGCGTGGGGCTGAACCTGCAGGTCGCGTCGAACCTCGTGCTCGCCGAGCTGTCCTGGACCGACGCCGAGCAGACCCAGGCGATCGACCGCATCCACCGCATCGGGCAGTCCGAGCCGGTCACCGCGTGGCGCGTCATCGCGGCGCAGACCGTCGACTCCCGGATCGCCGAGCTCATCGACAGCAAGTCCGGCCTCGCGGCCCGGGCGCTGGACGGGGCCGACGTGGAGGACGGTGCGGCCGCGGACGTGCAGCTCGAGGCGCTGGTCGGGCTGCTGACCGACGCGCTGGCGGCGGAGGGCGGCGCGACGGCGGCCTGACCGCCGACTCCTCCAGTGGAACGTTGTGACCGACACGCCGCCGGCGTGTCGGTCACAACGTTCCACTCGCCGCCTGGCCCTGGCGCGGGCACGGGGACCGGGTGATCCTGACCAGGTCTGTTGTTTCCGCACAGATCCCGGTGCTAGCGTCCCGCTCGGCTTGTCACTGCTCTTGCAGGCAACACCACCGCCGAGGCCAAAGAGGGCCCCGGTAGAGCAGGTCTGCAACGAAGGTGTACAGCGTGAAGGTGCGGCGCATCCTCAACAACAACGTCGTGTCCGCGGTCGACGCCGCCGGGCGCGACGTGATCGTGGTCGGGAAGGCCATCGGGTTCCAGGGCAAGCCCGGCGACACGATCGACGAGAAGCGCGTGGAGTCGGTCTTCCGGATCCGCGACGACGCCGTGGGCAACCACCTCGCCTCGATCGTGGGCACGGTGCCGCCGGAGATCCTCCAGGTCACGGCCGACATCGTCACGGTCGCCCGCCGGTCGCTGGGCCGAGAGTTCGGGGACGGCATCTTCGCGTCCCTGGCGGACCACCTCGTCTACGCCGTGCAGCGGGTGCGGGAGGGGATCTCCCTCGCGAACCCGCTGGCCGTCGAGGTCCGCACGATCCACCGCGAGGAGTACCTCTTCGCGCGGTCGGCCGTGATGATCCTCAACAAGCACCTCGGGGTGACCTTCACCGACGACGAGGCCGTCAACATCGCGCTGCACTTCGTGAACGCGACGGTCGGCGGCTCGTCGGAGAAGACCGCCCGGCTCATGGAGTTCATGCGCGACGTCCTCGGCGTCGTGCGCGAGGAGCTGGCCATCGCGGACGACGACGAGCGCCACGCCTACCTCCGGTTCGCGACCCACCTGCGCTTCCTCGCGCAGCGGGTCGTCGACGGCGAGGTCGAGGACGGCGGTGACCCCGCGCTGCACGCGTTCCTCGTGGAGCAGCAGCCCCGGGCGTTCGCGGTCGTCGACAAGGTGGCGGCGGTCGTCGAGGAGCGCCACGGACACGTCATGACGCTGCAGGAGCGGACCTACCTCGGTCTGCACCTGTCGAACCTGCTCTGACACCCCCCTCCCACCCCGCGGCGCCCCTCCGGCGACCCGCGGGGACAGCTCAGGAGAGCACCGTGACATACGAGAAGGACGCTGCCGCGATCGTCGCGGCGGTCGGCGGCGAGGACAACATCACCTCGCTCTACCACTGCGTCACCCGCCTGCGGTTCGGCCTCGTCGACCGCGCGCGCGTCGACGAGGCCGCGGTCCGCGCCGTCGGCGCCGTGCAGGCGATCAACGACAGCGGGCAGCAGTTCCAGGTCATCATCGGCAACGACGTGCCGAAGGTGTTCGCCGCGGTCAAGGAGACCCACCCGGGCCTCGTGGCGAAGGTGAACGACCCGAACGCGGACGACGTGGACGCCGCGGGCGCCCCCGCCGCGTCGGGTGGCACCATCCGCGACCGGTTCTTCGGCTTCCTGTCGAAGACCTTCCCGCCGCTGCTGCCGGCCATCGCCGGCGCGGGCCTCATCAAGGGGCTCCTGGCGCTCGCCGTGTGGCTCGGCTGGATGTCGACCGAGACGCAGACCTACCAGCTGCTCTTCGCGCTCGGCGACGCGTTCTTCTTCTTCCTGCCGGTGATGATCGCGATCTCGGCGGCGCGCGTCTTCAAGACGAACGTGTTCGTGGCCGCCGCGCTCTCCGGGGCGCTGGTGTACCCGAACCTGGCCGCCCTGCTCGCCGCGGGCGACCCGGTGACGTTCATCGGCCTGCCGGTGACCGCGACGACCTACTCGTACACCGTGATCCCGGCGCTGCTCGCGGTGTGGGCGCTGTCCTGGGTCGAGCGCGGGCTCAAGAAGGTGCTGCCCGCGGCCCTGCACCTGAGCGTCGTCCCGCTGGTCAGCATGCTCGTCGTCGGCCCGGTCACCCTCGTGGCCCTCGGCCCGCTCGGCGCCATCATCGGCGACCAGATCTCCGGCGGCCTGAACTGGCTGCTCACCCACGGCGGCGTGTTCTCCGGCATCCTGCTCGGCGCCGTCATGTCGCTCATCATCATGACCGGCATGCACGCGGCCCTGGTGCCGTTCATCCTCGGCAACCTCGCGACGCTCGGCAACGACCCGTTCCTGCCGCTGACCTACGTGCAGATCTTCTCCGTCGCCGGCGCGCTGTTCGGCGTCGCGATCCGCGCCCGCTCGCGCCAGGTGCGCGCCACGTCGCTGTCGACCGGCTTCACCGCCCTCATGGGCGTCTCCGAGCCCGGCCTGTTCGGCCTGCTGCTCCCGATGCGCCGCGTGTTCCTCGCCAGCATGATCGGCGGCGCCGCGGGTGGCGCGATCGCGCTCGGGTTCGGCGCGAAGGCATACGCCCTCGTCGGCAACTCCGGCCTGCCGGGTCTGCCCGGGCTCGCCGGCCCGGCGTTCGGCTGGTCCGTCGCGGCCATCGCCGTGTCGTTCGTCGGCGCGCTCGTGGCCGTGCTGGTCATCGGCTTCGACGAGTCGCCGCTGACCCGCGGCGCGGCCGCCGCCGGCTCGACCGGGGTGGCCGACCCGGTCCCCGCCGCCGCGACCGGCGCGGCCGTGGCCCTCGACGGCGGCCCGGTCGTCGCGTCCCCGGTCGCCGGCACCGTCGTCCCGCTGACCGAGGTCGGCGACGGCGCGTTCGCCAGCGGCGCGATGGGCAAGGGCGTCGGCGTCCTGCCGACCGACGGCGAGGTCGTCGCCCCCGTGTCCGGCACCGTCGTCACGGTGTTCCCGACGAAGCACGTCGTGGGGCTCAAGTCCGACGAGGGCGTCGAGGTGCTGGTGCACGTCGGCGTCGACACGGTGAACCTCGGCGGGCGCGGCTTCACGGCCCACGTCGCCGACGGCGACCGCGTGTCCGTCGGCGACCGCCTGCTGACCGTCGACCTGCCCGCCGTGGCGGCCACCCACGACACGACCACCGTCGTGGTCGTCACCAACGCGACCGCGTACGCGGGCGTCGAGCCGATCGCTGCGGGCACCGTGGCCGCCGGCGCCGGCCTGCTCGCCGTCGAGACCCTCGAGCACGCACTGGAGACCACCCGATGACCTTCCCCGACGGCTTCCTCTGGGGCACCGCGTTCGCCGCCAACCAGGTCGAGGGCGGCTTCGACGCCGACGGCAAGGGCCTGTCCACCGCCGACGTCGTGCCGTTCCGCTCCCCGGAGGCGCGCAACTACACCGCGCTCGAGGCGCTCATGCGGGCCTCGGACGAGGAGATCGCCGTCGCCCGGACCGTCGAGGGCGGCCAGGGCTACCCGAAGCGGTACGGCGTCGACTTCTACCACCGGTACCGCGAGGACATCGCGCTGTTCGCCGAGCTCGGGATCAAGGCCCTGCGCCTCTCGATCGCGTGGACCCGGATCTTCCCGCACGGCGACGACGCGGAGCCGAACCAGGCCGGGATCGACTACTACCGGGACCTGCTGACCCGGCTGCGGGACAACGGCATCGAGCCGGTCGTCACGCTGTCGCACTACGAGATGCCGCTGGCGCTCGTGGCCGACGGGCGCGGCGGCTGGTCCGAGCGCGGCGTCATCGAGATGTACACCCGGTACGTCGAGACCGTCGTGCGCGAGCTGCACCCGCTGGTGACCTACTGGCTCACGTTCAACGAGATCAACACGACGCTGCTGGAGCCGTACACCGGTGGCGGCGTCGTCACCCGCGAGGGCGAGCACACCGAGGCCAAGGCCTGGCAGGCGCTGCACCACCAGTTCGTGGCCAGCGCCCGCGCCGTGCGGATCATCAAGGGCATCGACCCGACGGCGCAGGTCGGCTGCATGCTCGCCCGGATGCTGCACTACCCGGCGACCAGCGCCCCCGACGACGTGCTGGAGGCCCTGGAGGCGAACGACCTCAACCTGCTGCACACCGACGTCCAGGTGCGCGGCGCGTACCCGACGTTCGTGCCGCGGCTGCTGGCCCGCAAGGGCATCACCGTGGCGATGGAGGAGGGCGACGCGGAGGAGCTGGCCGCGGGCACGGTCGACTTCCTGTCGTTCAGCTACTACATGTCGCTGGTGTCGGCGGCCGACCCGTCCCAGTACGGGATCACCGGCGGCAACATCTTCTCCAGCATCCGCAACCCGCACCTGGAGGTCACCGACTGGGGCGTGCACCACGACCCGGTCGGCATGCGGATCGCGCTGCGCGACATGTGGGACCGCTATCAGGTGCCGCTCTTCGTCGTCGAGAACGGCCTGGGCGCGAAGGACGAGGTCGGGCCGGACGGGCGGGTCGAGGACCCGTACCGGATCCACTACCTGCGCACGCACATCGAGCAGATCGGCGAGGCCATCCAGGACGGCGTCGAGGTCCTCGGCTACACCGCGTGGGGCGGGCTCGACATCATCGCGGCGTCGACGTCGCAGATGTCCAAGCGGTACGGCCTGATCCACGTGGACCAGGACGACGAGGGGCGCGGGACGCTGGCCCGCACGCCGAAGGCGTCGTTCGACTGGTACCAGGAGGTCATCCGGACGAACGGGGCGTCGCTGGGCGGCTGATTCTTGGGCAGCGGCGACCGCTGCTGCCCCTCCCGGACCGCGAGCCCTACGGTTTCCGGCGAGCCCACCGCCATTCGCGGGTGGCTCCGCCGGAAACCGTAGGGCTACGTGCGTCGCGGGGCTCGGGCGCTCAGTACGACAGGCTCGGCGCGACCAGCCGGTACGTCACCGCGAACCACGCCACGGCGCCCAGTGCGAGCAGCACCAGCACCCCGCCGGCCACCCGCCACCCGCCGGCGCGCCGCCGCACGTCACCCACCACGCGGACCGTCGCCGGCGCCAGCCCCAGGATCCCCACGCCCTGCAGCACCTGGAGTACACGCAGGCCGCCCTCGGGCAGGTCGACCAGGCCCATGATCGTCGTGATCGCGACGGCCCAGCCGGCGACCGCGAGCACGGCGCTCGCCGCGGCGAGGCGGGTCAGCACCCGGGCGGGACGCCCGGCCCGGTCGCGGGGCGCGCGGTGCCGGACGCGGCGGACCAGCGCGGCCACCGGCCCGGCGAGCGCGCCCACCAGCAGCACCGCGGTGGCGAGGCCCAGCGCCGGCAGCGCCACGCCGGTCGCCGCGCCCGCGGGCAGCAGCGTGAACGCGGAGTCGTAGCCGATCGCCGTGACCCGGCCGTCCTCGGCGCGCGCGGCGATGGTCCGCTGGCCGCCGACCTCCTGCCACACCCACGGCTCGACCTCCTCGTACAGGACCGGGCGGTCCGTCAGCGGGCCGGGCGCGACCAGCACGCGGCCGTCGTCCTGGGCGGTGACCTGGGTGACCGCGAGCAGCTCGGTGGCGTGCAGGAACGTGCTGCGCATCGCCCGGGAGTCGGTGTACGCGCCGGCGAGGGCCGCGGCGTGCTCGCGGGTGGTGTCGGCGTCGACGGTGGTGGCGGTCGCGGCGGTCGCGGCGGTCGCTTCGGCCCCGCCGGTCGACGGGACGTAGCGGTCGGCGAAGCCCTGCATCAGCTGCTCGCGCAGCTCCAGGCTGTCGAGCGCCCCGGCGCCCGAGCCGTTCACCGTGACGAAGACGCCCGTGCGCTCGTCCGGGTACAGCTGCAGGTGCGAGTGGAACGCGTTGGTGTCGCCGCCGTGGCCCACGATCCGGTGCCCGTTCCGGTCCTCCTGGAAGAACCCGAGGCCCATCCGGGCGCCGCCGGCGAGCGTCCCCAGGTCGTCCTCGTCGAGCGCGGGCTCCTGCATGAGCGCGAGCGTGTCGGCGTCCAGCACCTGCTCCCCGGTCGCGGGCTCGCCGAGCAGCGCGAGCATGAACCGCGCCATGTCCGCGGCCGACGCCGACAGCGCCCCGGCGGGCGGCACCCCGACGACCTCGAAGCCCGTCGACGGCCCGGACGCGGTGCCGTACCCCAGCGCGAGCCGGTCGCGCAGGTCCTCGGGCACCGGCTGGTCGAACGTCGCCGTCGTCATCCCGGCGGGCGCCAGGACGTGCTCCTGGACGTACCGCTCGAACGGCTCGCCGCTCACCCGCTCGACGACGTACCCGGCCAGGGCGTTGCCGTAGTTCGAGTACGCGGGCACGGTCCCGGGCCGGTACACCTGCTCGGGCGGGTCGGTGGCGAGCGCGGCGCGCAGGTCCACCGGCGTCCCCTCGGCGCCGATCAGCCCGCGGATCCGCTCCTCGAACCCGGCGGTGTGCGTGAGCAGGTGGCGCAGCGTGATCGGGTCGTCGAACGACCGCGGCACGTCGATGTCGAGGTACGCGCCGACGTCGGTGTCCAGGTCCACGTCGCCGGACTCCACCAGCTGCAGCACCGCGGTCGCGGTGACGAGCTTCGACACCGAGCCCGGGCGGAACAGGGTGCGGTCGAGGTCGACGGGGACGGCCTCTCCGGACTCCGTGCCGGTGTCGGCCCACCCGTAGCCGCGGGTGGTGACGACCTCGCCGTCGTGCACGACCGCGACGGCCACGCCGGGGATGTCGGTGCGCTCCAGGGCGGCGGGCAGGAAGCCGTCGAGCCAGGCGTCGACGTCGGCGCGGGTGAGCGCGGGGGTCGCGGGGCTCTCGGGCGGGGCGCCGGGGTCGGCGGCGGGGCCCGCGGGGTCCGCCGGATCCGCGGGGTCGGCCGGGGCCTCGGGCGTGGTGCCGGCGACCGGCGCCTCGGGCGCAGGCGCCGGGGCCGGCGCCG
>NZ_JAGXJG010000008.1:0-105967 GCF_019091725.1 Cellulomonas sp. GbtcB1
CGCCCCGGCGCCGCGCCCGGCCCAGCCGGCCCGCGCGTCGGAGGGTCAGGGCGGCGGCGACCGCGGCCCGCGCCCCGGTGGCGCCCCGCGTCCGGGCGGTCCCCGCCCGGGCAACAACCCGTTCGCGTCGTCCCAGGGCATGCCCCGCTCCGGCGGTCCGCGTCCCGGTGGCCCGCGCCCGGGCAACAACCCGTTCGCGTCCTCGCAGGGCATGCCCCGCCCGGGCGAGCGCCGCTCCGACGCCCCGGCCGCCTCGGCCGGCGCGCAGGCCGGCGACCGTCCCGGTGGGCCCCGTCCCGCGGCGCCGCGTCCCGGTGGTCCGCGTCCGAACCCGGGCATGATGCCGGGCCGCAGCACCAGCGGCGTCGGCCGCCCCGGCGACCGTCCGGCCCGTGCCGGCGGCGGCGGTGGCCGTCCCGGTGGTGGCGGCGGCTACGGCGGCGGCGGTGGTCGTCCCGGCGGTGGCGGCGGCTTCGCCGGCCGTCCGGGCGGCGGCGGTCGTCCCGGTGCCGGTGGCCGTGGCTCGACCCAGGGCGCGTTCGGTCGCGCCGGTGGTCGTCCGGTCCGCGGGCGGAAGTCGAAGCGCGCGAAGCGCCAGGAGTTCGAGCAGATGCAGGCGCCGTCGCTCGGCGGCGTGCAGGTGCCCCGCGGGAACGGCTCGACCGTCATCCGCCTGCGCCACGGCTCGTCGCTGAACGACTTCGCCGACAAGATCGACGCCAACCCGGCCTCGCTGGTCACGGTGCTGTTCCACCTCGGTGAGATGGCGACCGCGACCCAGTCCCTCGACGAGGACACCTTCGGCACGCTGGCCACCGAGCTCGGCTACGTCGTGGAGATGGTCTCGGCCGAGGAGGAGGACCGCGAGCTGCTCGGGGCCTTCGACATCGACCTGGACGCCGAGCTCGAGGGCGAGGGCGACGAGGACCTGTTCCCGCGCCCGCCGGTCGTCACCGTCATGGGTCACGTCGACCACGGAAAGACCAAGCTCCTCGACGCCATCCGGTCCACGGACGTCGTCGCGGGCGAGGCCGGCGGCATCACCCAGCACATCGGTGCCTACCAGGTGCGCACGGAGCACGAGGGCCAGGACCGGGCCATCACGTTCATCGACACCCCGGGTCACGAGGCGTTCACCGCCATGCGTGCCCGTGGTGCGCAGGTGACGGACATCGCGATCCTCGTGGTCGCGGCGGACGACGGCGTGATGCCCCAGACCATCGAGGCGCTCAACCACGCCCAGGCGGCGAACGTGCCGATCGTGGTCGCGGTCAACAAGGTGGACAAGGAGGGGGCCAACCCCGCCAAGATCCGCCAACAGCTCACCGAGTACAACCTGGTGGCCGAGGAGTACGGCGGCGACACCATGTTCGTCGACGTCTCCGCCAAGCAGCGGATGGGCATCGACGACCTGCTCGAGGCCGTGCTGCTGACCGCGGACGCCGCGCTCGACCTGCGGGCCAACCCCGACAAGGACGCCCGCGGTGTCGCCATCGAGGCGAACCTGGACAAGGGCCGCGGCGCCGTCGCGACCGTCCTGGTCCAGTCCGGCACGCTGCGCGTCGGCGACGCGATCGTCGCGGGCACGGCCCACGGCCGCGTCCGGGCGATGTTCGACGAGCACGGCGCGAACGTCACCGAGGCGGGCCCGGCGCGTCCGGTGCTGGTCCTCGGCCTGGCGTCGGTGCCGAGCGCCGGCGACACCTTCCTGGTGGCGCCGGACGAGCGCACCGCCCGGCAGATCGCCGAGAAGCGCGAGGCCGCCGAGCGCGCCGCCCTCCTGGCCAAGCGCCGCAAGCGCATCAGCCTCGAGGACTTCACGCAGGCGCTGCAGCAGGGCAAGGTCGAGACCCTCAACCTGGTCCTCAAGGGCGACGTGTCCGGTGCCGTCGAGGCGCTGGAGGACGCGCTGCTCAAGATCGACGTGGGCGACGAGGTCGACCTGCGGGTCATCCACCGCGGTGTCGGTGCGATCACGCAGAACGACGTCAACCTCGCCACGGTCGACAACGCCATCATCATCGGCTTCAACGTCAAGTACGCGGAGCGGGTGGAGGACCTCGCCGAGCGCGAGGGCGTGGACGTCCGGTTCTACTCGGTCATCTACCAGGCGATCGACGACGTCGAGGCGGCCCTCAAGGGCATGCTCAAGCCGGAGTACGAGGAGGTGCAGCTCGGTTCCGCCGAGGTGCGCGAGGTGTTCCGCTCCTCCAAGTTCGGCAACATCGCCGGCTCGATCGTCCGGTCCGGGGAGATCCGCCGCAACACCAAGGCGCGGGTGCTCCGGAACGGCGCGGTCATCGGCGACAACCTCACCGTCGAGTCGCTCAAGCGGTTCAAGGACGACGCCACCGAGGTCCGCGAGGGCTTCGAGTGCGGTATCGGCCTCGGGTCGTACAACGACATCACGGTGGGCGACATCATCGAGACCTGGGAGATGCGCGAGAAGCCGCGCTCCTGACCGGTCCCACTTGCGGGTCTGCCCCCACGCGTCGAGCGTGGGGGCAGGCCCGCGGCCGTTCGTCCGCCCGCCGACGCGGGCGCTGAGAGGAGATCGACATGGTGGACCACCCCCGGGCCCGCAAGCTCGCGGACCGCATCCAGCAGATCGTCGCGCAGATGCTCGACACCCGGATCAAGGACCCGCGGCTCGGCTTCGTCACCGTCACCGACGTGCGCGTGACCGGCGACCTGCAGCACGCCAGCGTGTTCTACACGGTGCTCGGCGACGAGGAGGCCCGCACGGGCACAGCCCAGGCGCTCGAGAGCGCGAAGGGCCTGATCCGGTCCGAGGTCGGCAAGCAGACCGGCGTCCGGCTCACCCCGACGCTGGAGTTCCACCTGGACGCCGTGCCCGAGACCGCCGCCCACCTGGACGCGGCGCTGCTCGAGGCCGCCCGCCGGGACCGCGAGGTCTCGGCCCTGGCGACCGGGGCGCAGTACGCCGGCGAGGCGGACCCGTACCGCAAGCCGGCGGACGAGGACGCGGACGCCGACGAGGCGGACGCCGCGCGCTGAGCCCCCCTGCCCCCCGGCGGCCGTGAGGGCGCCACGAGCCCACGAGGCCGTCACGCATGCGTGCCCACCTCGTGGGCTTGTGCCGACGTCGGCGGGCTGGGGGCCCGCCGAGGGGTCAGGCGTCCGCGCGGGCGTCCTCGCGGCCGGTCCCGCGCGGCATGGCCAGCGACGCGACCGCCGCGAGCGCGATGACCGCCGCGCCCGTCAGCACCGCCGGGCGCAGGCCCGCGTCGAACCCGTCCGGGCTGATCGTGCCGCCGGCGGCGGTGAACACGGCGGTCAGGACCGCGACGCCCAGCGCGACGCCGACCTCCCGCAGCGTCGAGTTCGTCGACGACGCGGTGCCGTGGTCGTCCGGCGCCATGCCGGAGAGCACCGCCGTGGCGCTCGGGGCGAAGGTCAGGCCCATGCCGACGCCGGCCAGCACCAGGCCCGGGACCAGCGCGGCGTAGCCGCCGTCGGAGGTCGCGAACCCGAGCCACGCGAGCCCGGCGGCCTGCGCCACGAGGCCGCCGGTGAGCAGCACCCGCACGCCCACCCGGGGCGCCAGCATCCCGGCCAGCGGGGCGACCACCATCGGCGCGGCGGTCCAGGGCAGGGTCCGCAGGCCGGCCTCCAGCGGCGAGTAGCCCTGGACGACCTGCAGGTACTGGGCGAGCAGGAACACGGCGCCGAACGCGCCGAGCGAGAACGCGAAGCCGGAGACGTTCGCGACCGAGAAGCTCCGCGACCGGAACAGGCGCAGCGGGACCAGGGCGTGCGGGGTGCGGGCCTCGTGCCGGAGGAACAGCGCGAGGGCGACGACGCCGCCGACGATCGGGCCGAGCACCCCGGCCGACGTCCAGCCGTCCTCGTTGCCGTGCACGACGCCCCAGACGATGCCGAGGACGCCCGCGGCGGCCAGCACGAGGCCGAGCAGGTCGAGCCGCTGCGCCCGCCCGCGGCCCTCGGGCAGCGCGCGCAGCACCAGCGGCACCGCGACGAGCGCGACCGGCACGTTGATCCAGAACATCGCCTCCCAGGAGATGCCCTCGACCACGGCACCGCCGACGACCGGGCCGAGCGCGACGCCGAGGCCGGAGACGCCGCCCCAGACGCCGATCGCCATCGCGCGACGGGAGGCCGGGACGGCAGCGGCGAGCAGGGTGAGCGACAGCGGCATGACGGCCGCGGCCCCGACGCCCTGGAGCGCGCGGGCGGCGATCAGCGCGCCGGGGGAGCCCGCGAGGGCCGCGGCGACCGAGCCGAGGGTGAACACGGCGATCCCCCCGAGGAACGTGCGGCGGCGGCCCCAGCGGTCGCCGAGCGTCGCGGCGGCGATCATCAGGGTCGCGAACGCCAGCGTGTACGCGTTCACCACCCACTGCAGGTCGGTGAGCGTGGCGCCGAGCTCGGCCTGCAGGACGGGCAGCGCGCTGGTGACGACGAGGTTGTCGAGCGTCGCCATGAACATCGGCAGCGAGGCGGCCAGCAGGGCGACGGCGACCGGGACGGCGCGGGTCGCGGCGCGGGCGGGGCCGGACGTGAGGGCGGCGACGGGGGAGCCGGTCGGGGCGGCGGGCGGCGGGTCTGCCGGGGCGCCGGTGGCGCCGGCACCCGGGGCGGTGGTGCGGGTCTGCGTCGACATCGGAGGCTCCTGTAAGCATCGGCTGATTACTTCGACACGACGGACGCTAGTAATCGACTGATAACCTGTCAACCATGGACCTCGAGCACGCCGCCCGGCCCGCCCCGCGCGCCCCCCGCATGTCGGGGGACCAGCGGCGCGAGCAGATCCTCGCCGCCGCGATCGAGGTGTTCGCCGAGGGGGGCTACGCCGGGACGACGACGGACCAGGTCGCGCGCGCCGCGGGGGTGTCGCAGCCCTACGTCGTGCGGCTGTTCGGGTCGAAGCAGCGCCTGTTCCTGGAGGCCTACCGCCACACCACCGAGCGGGTGCTGGCCGCGATGGCCGCGGTCGAGCCCGGACCGGGTGCGGTGGAGCGCACGGGGCGCGCGTACGTCGAGCTCATGGCCGACCGTGACTTGCTGCGCGTCCTCATGCACGGCTTCACCGCGGAGGACCCGGAGGTGACCGCGCTCGCCCGGCACACGCTCGGCGAGGTGTTCCGGCTGTTCCGGCAGCGGGTCGAGCCGGACGACGCCGACGGCGACGAGACCGCCCGGCGGTTCGTGGCCGACGGCATGCTGATCAACGTGCTGCTCAGCTCGGACGGCTTCGCGCACGCCGGCGAGGACACCGGGTTCGACGCGCTGCTGCGGTGCTTCGCGCCCGAGGTCGTGGCCGCGGGGACCGCCGCCGCGGCGGGCGACCGCGCCGGGGCCACCGCGTGAGCCCCGCGCGCGACCAGCGCCGCCCCGACCGCCCCCGCCGCCCCACGGCGCCCGACGGCCTGCTCGTCGTCGACAAGCCGCAGGGCTGGACCAGCCACGACGTCGTCGCGAAGGCGCGCGGCCTCGCGGGCACCCGCAAGGTCGGCCACGCCGGCACGCTGGACCCGATGGCGACCGGCGTGCTCGTGCTGGGCGTCGGCCGGGCGACCCGCCTGCTGACCTACGTCGTCGGCGCGGACAAGGAGTACACGGCGACGATCCGGCTCGGCGTGACCACCACGACCGACGACGCGGAGGGCGAGCTCGTCGCGCGCGCCGACGCCGCCGGGGTGACCCGCGCGGCGCTGGACGCGGGGGTGGCGGCGCTGACGGGCCCGATCCAGCAGGTGCCCAGCGCGGTGAGCGCGATCAAGGTCGACGGGCAGCGCGCCTACGCCCGGGTCCGGGCGGGCGAGGACGTGGAGCTGGCCGCGCGGCCGGTCACGATCTCCCGGTTCGACGTGCACGAGGTCCGGGAGGTGCCGGACGCGGACGGGTCGGGCGTCGCCGCGCTCGACGTCGACGTCACCGTGGTCTGCTCGTCGGGCACGTACATCCGCGCGCTGGCGCGGGACCTGGGCCGGGGACTCGGCGTCGGCGGGCACCTGACCGCGCTGCGACGGACCCGGGTCGGCGGCTACGGGATCGACGGCGCCCGGTCGCTCGACGAGCTGGAGGCGTGGCCGGCCGACGTGCCGCTCGACACCCTGCCGCTGGCCGACGCCGCCCGGGCGACGTTCCCGGTGCGGGAGCTGACCGAGGACGAGGCCCGGGCGCTGTCCTACGGCCAGCGGATCCCGGCGTCGGGGACGGGCGCGGGCGTGACGGTCGCGGCGCTGACGCCGGAGGGCGCCCTCGCGGCGCTCCTGGAGGACCGCGGCCCGCACGCCCGCCCGGCCCTGGTCTTCGCCGCCGCCACCTGACGGGCTCAGCCCAGCGCCGCCACCACCGACGCGACCCGGCGCTCCCGGGTCGCGTCGGTCTTCGCGCCCTCGACCGCCAGCACGTGCGCGCGCTGCTTCGAGTACGAGAGCGCCGTCCACGCCTCGGCCACCGCGGGCCCGCCCGCGGCGAGCGCGGCCGCCAGGTCCGCCGGGACCTCGACGGTGCGGGGCGCGTCGTCCACCGCGAGGTCGACCTCGACGGGCTCGCCGGCCTCGATGCCCGCGGCGGCCCGGTTCGCCGCCGAGACGCCCACCCAGTACCCGCCCGAGTACGGGGCGATCGACCCGCGGTAGGCGTGCCCGTTGATCGTGACGACGACGGGCACCCGCTTCCCGCGGTCGAGCCCGGCGACGACGTCCTCGGGCACCTCGATGCCGGTGGTCGTGCCGCCGGTGGCGACGAGGGTGGTGCGCAGGGTGACCATGCGGGACCTCCGGGGTCGTGGGGCGCGGCCGGGCCGCGCGCCGAGCGTAGCGCCGCCGCGCGCGAGGCACCCCGCGCGCCGTGGCAGGCTTGTCCCCGCGCCGCGACCCCGCCGGCGCCGAGCGCGCCGCGAGGCGCCGACCGACGGGAGAGCTGGTGCAGCGCTGGACGGACCTCGCGCAGGTCCCCGCGGACTTCGGGCCGTCGGTGGTGACGGTCGGCAACTTCGACGGGGTGCACCGCGGCCACGTCGGCGTGCTGACCCGGATGGTGGCCGACGCCCGCGCAGTGGGGGCCCGCTCGGTCGCCGTGACGTTCACGCCGCACCCGCAGCAGGTGCACCGCCCCGACACCGCCCCGCCGCTGCTCACCGGCGACGCCGACCGGCTCGAGCTCCTGGAGCAGACCGGCCTCGACGCGGTGCTCCTGCTGACGTACACCCTGGACTTCGCGCAGCAGACGGCCGAGGAGTTCGTGCGCCGGTACCTCGTCGACGGGCTGCACGCGCGCACGGTCGTCGTCGGCCGGGACGTGCGGTTCGGACGCGGAAACGCCGGCGACCTGGCGACGATGGTCGAGCTGGGTGAGCGGTTCGGGTTCGCGGTCGAGGTGATCGAGGACGTCGCGCCCGACCCGGCCGACGACGACCCCGCCGCCGCCCTGGCCGACCCCCTGCGCCGCCGGTGGTCCTCCACGTGGGTCCGCGAGCTGCTGGTCGCCGGCGACGTCCGCCAGGCCGCGCGGGTGCTCGGCCGCCCGCACCGGATGCGCGGCACGGTCGTGCACGGCGACAAGCGCGGCCGCGACCTCGGGTTCCCGACGGCCAACCTGTCCCAGGACGCGACCGGCATGGTCCCGGCCGACGGCGTGTACGCCGGCTGGCTGCGCCGCCCCGCCGCGCCCGCCGGGTCGCCGGACGCGGTGCTGCCCGCCGCGGTGTCGGTCGGCACCAACCCGACCTTCGCCGGGCTACAGCGCCGGGTCGAGGCCTACGTGCTCGACCGGACCGACCTCGACCTGTACGGCGAGGAGGTCGTGCTGGAGTTCGTCGAGCGGCTGCGCCCGACCCTGCGGTTCGACTCGGTCGACGACCTGGTCGCCCGCATGCACCAGGACGTCTCCGGGGTCCGCGACGTGCTCGCGGGCGCCGCGGGCTGACGAGCCGGGCCTGGTAGACTCGCACAGCCGTCAGAACGGCCGCGGACCGAGAGCGCCCGGGTGGACCTGCCCCGGAGCACCGCGCAACGAGACAATCCAGGAGAGTCGTGCCCCTCGACAGCGCCACCAAGAAGTCCATCATGGCCGAGTACGCCACCCACGAGGGTGACACCGGCTCGCCGGAGGTCCAGATCGCGATGCTGACGCAGCGCATCAACGACCTCAACGAGCACCTCAAGACGCACAAGCACGACCACCACAGCCGCCGCGGGCTGCTGCTGCTGGTCGGCCAGCGTCGCCGCCTCCAGGCCTACCTGCAGAAGGTCGACATCGACCGCTACCGCAGCCTGATCCAGCGGCTCGGCCTGCGCCGATGACCGCGTGACCAGCCCGGACCCCCGCGGGGGTCCGGGCTGGTCCTGCGTCGGCCCCCGGGGCCGGCGTGCACCACCTCAGCACCACTCTCACTCCGCGCCGGTCGACGCGTCCGGTCCTCGGTAGTGGTTCCCGGAACCTGCGTGTCCGGGTGCCTCGATCGAAGACCGCCGTGACCGGTCCGGCGCCTTCGAGACAAAGGAGGGCACCCGTGGAGGGTCCCGAGATCCAGTTCGCCGAGGCCGTGATCGACAACGGTCGCTTCGGCACCCGCACCGTCCGCTTCGAGACGGGCCGCCTGGCCAAGCAGGCCGCCGGCTCGGCCATGGCGTACCTCGACGGCGAGACCGCGCTGCTGTCGGCCACGACGGCCGGCAAGCACCCCAAGGACCAGTTCGACTTCTTCCCGCTGACGGTGGACGTCGAGGAGCGGCAGTACGCCGCGGGCAAGATCCCCGGCTCGTTCTTCCGCCGCGAGGGCCGCCCGTCGACCGACGCGATCCTGGCCTGCCGCCTGATCGACCGCCCGCTGCGCCCCCTGTTCGTCAAGGGCCTGCGCAACGAGGTCCAGGTCGTCGTCACCGTGCTGGCGATCCACCCGGACGACGCGTACGACGTGCTGGCGATCAACGCCGCGTCCATCTCCACCCAGATCTCCGGCCTGCCGTTCTCCGGCCCGGTCGGTGCGGTGCGCATCGCGCTGATCGACGGCCAGTGGGTCGCGTTCCCGCGGTACACCGAGCGCGAGCGCGCGACGTTCGAGATCGTCGTCGCCGGCCGCGTGGTCGAGGGCGGCGACGTCGCGATCGCGATGATCGAGGCCGAGGCCCCGGAGAAGTCCTGGAACCTCATCAAGGACGAGGGCGGCGTCGCCCCGACCGAGGCCGTCGTGGCCGAGGGCCTCGAGGCGTCCAAGCCGTTCATCAAGGCCCTGGTCGAGGCGCAGCAGCAGCTCGCCGCGCAGTCGGCCAAGGAGACCCGCGACTTCCCGACGTTCCCGGACTACCAGCCGGACGCGTACGAGGCCGTCGAGGGCGCCGCCGAGGCGAAGATCCTCGAGGCCATGCAGATCGCGGACAAGCAGACCCGCGAGGGCCGCCTGGACGAGATCAAGGCCGAGGTCCTGGACCAGCTCGCCGGCTCGTTCGATGGTCGCGAGAAGGAGCTGTCCGCCGCGGTGCGCTCGGTGACCAAGAAGGTCATCCGCCAGCGCATCCTGACCGACGGCTTCCGCATCGACGGCCGTGGCCTGCGGGACATCCGCACGCTGTCCGCCGAGGTCGAGGTCCTGCCCCGCGTGCACGGCTCGGCGCTGTTCGAGCGCGGCGAGACCCAGATCATGGGTGTCACCACGCTGAACATGCTCCGCATGGAGCAGCAGCTCGACACGCTGTCGCCCGAGACGCGCAAGCGCTACATGCACAACTACAACTTCCCGCCCTACTCGACCGGCGAGACCGGCCGCGTGGGCTCGCCGAAGCGGCGCGAGATCGGGCACGGCGCCCTCGCCGAGCGCGCGCTCATGCCGGTGCTGCCGTCGCGCGAGGAGTTCCCCTACGCGATCCGCCAGGTGTCCGAGGCCCTCGGATCCAACGGATCGACCTCGATGGGCTCCGTCTGCGCGTCGACCCTGTCGCTGCTGAACGCGGGCGTGCCGCTGCGCGCCCCCGTCGCCGGCATCGCCATGGGCCTCGTGTCCGACACGGTCGACGGCGAGACCAAGTACGCCGCGCTGACCGACATCCTGGGCGCCGAGGACGCGTTCGGCGACATGGACTTCAAGGTCGCCGGCACCCGCGAGTTCGTCACGGCCATCCAGCTCGACACCAAGCTCGACGGCATCCCCGCCTCCGTGCTGGCCGACGCGCTGACCCAGGCGAAGGAGGCGCGTCTCGCGATCCTCGACGTCCTGAACGAGGCGATCGACGTCCCGGACGAGATGTCGCCGAACGCCCCGCGCGTCATCACGGTGAAGGTGCCGGTCGACAAGATCGGCGAGGTCATCGGCCCGAAGGGCAAGATGATCAACCAGATCCAGGAGGAGACCGGCGCCGACATCTCGATCGAGGACGACGGCACGGTCTACATCGGCGCCACCGACGGTCCGTCGGCGGAGGCCGCGCGGGCGGCGATCAACGCGATCGCCAACCCGCACATGCCGGAGATCGGCGAGCGCTTCGTGGGCACCGTCGTCAAGACGACCACCTTCGGCGCGTTCATCTCGCTCTCGCCGGGCAAGGACGGCCTGCTGCACATCTCGCAGATCCGTCGCCTCGTCGGCGGCAAGCGCGTCGAGAAGGTCGAGGACGTCCTCGGCGTGGGCCAGAAGGTCCAGGTCGAGATCGGCGAGATCGACCCGCGCGGCAAGCTGTCGCTGCACGCGGTGGTCGAGGAGTCGGCGGAGGGCTCGGACGAGTCCGCCGCCGCTGAGCCGGCCGACGCCTGACGTGCCGCTGGACCTCCCCCTGGTCGCGCCCGGTCAGCCGGGCAGCGACCTGACCGCCGGGCAGGCGGGTGACGGATCCGTCCGTCGCTCCGTCCTGCCCGGCGGGGTCCGCCTGCTCACCGAGCACGTCCCCGGCGTGCGGTCCGCGTCCGTCGGGGCGTGGGTCGGCGTCGGCTCGCGGGACGAGTCCGACGGGCACCACGGCTCGACGCACTTCCTCGAGCACCTGCTGTTCAAGGGCACCGCGCGGCGCACGGCGATGGACATCGCCGAGGCGTTCGACGAGGTCGGCGGCGAGGCGAACGCCGCGACGGGCAAGGAGCACACCTGCTACTACGCCCGGGTGCTCGACGAGGACCTGCCGATGGCGGTCGACGTCATCGCCGACATGGTGACCTCGGCCCGCCTGGACCGCGACGAGCTCGAGACCGAGCGCGGCGTGATCCTCGAGGAGCTCGCCATGAACGACGACGACCCGAGCGACGTCGTGCACGAGCGGTTCGCGACGGTCGTCCTGGGCGAGCACGCCCTCGGCCGGCCGATCGGCGGCACGCCGGACACGATCCGGGCCGTGCCGCGGGACGCCGTCTGGGAGCACTACCGGCAGCACTACCGCCCGGACACGCTGGTCGTGACCGCGGCGGGCAACGTCGACCACGACGCCCTGGCCGCGCAGGTCGCCCGGGCGCTGGAGGACGGCGGCTGGGACCTCGCGGCGGGCGCCGCCCCGGCCGCGCGGCGCGGTGCCGCCGAGGCGGAGCCGGTCACGGCGGGCGCCTCCGAGGTCACCGTGCGCCGCACGACCGAGCAGGGCAACGTCATCGTCGGCGGGACGGGCCTCACGGCCACCGACCCGCGGCGGTTCACGCTCTCCGTGCTGAACGCGGTGCTCGGCGGCGGGATGTCGTCCCGGCTGTTCCAGGAGATCCGCGAGAAGCGGGGCCTGGCGTACTCGACGTACTCGTTCGCGTCCGGCCACGCCGACACGGGCGTGTTCGGCCTGTACGCGGGCTGCGCCCCCGCCAAGATCGACGAGGTCACCGAGCTCATGGTGGCCGAGCTCGAGCGGCTCGCGGACGGCGGTATCACCGACGCCGAGCTGCGCCGGTCGGTCGGGCAGCTGTCCGGCGGCCTGGTGCTCGGCCTCGAGGACTCCGGGTCGCGCATGAGCCGGCTGGGCAAGTCCGAGCTGGTGCACGGCCAGCTGCTGTCCACGCAGGAGTCGCTCGACCGCGTCCGCGCGGTCACGGCCCGCGAGGTGCAGGAGCTGGCCGCCGACCTGGCCGCACGGCCGCGGTCCGTGGTGCGCGTGGGACCGTTCGGCGGCTGACGCCGACGGCGGTCTTGGTCACCGGAGCCGGGTCCCCCTCGGGGCCCGGCTCCTGCCGTTCCCGGGCTCGGGCGCGCCGGCCGGGCCGGAGGTCCCGTTCCGCCGCGCGCGGCGCGGGACGATGATGAGGGCATGGCCGCCGTCACGTCCGCCCGTCGTTCCGTCGTCGTCGCCCCCCGGTCACCGGGGCTGGTCGAAGCGTTCTGGGTGGCCCGGGCGCCGCACGCCGCCCCGCCCCGGGTCGCGCTGCCCGACGGCCGCCCGTCCGCCGTCGTCCGGCTCGGTGCCCCGGTGCGCTGGGTCGACCCGCTGACCCGGGAGGCGGAGTCGATCGGCAGCGTGCTGCGCGGCCCGCGCGTCGTCCCGGGCGTCGTGCTGCCCGCCGGGGACGCCGAGTCCTGGGAGGTCGGCGCGCGGCTCGCGCCCTGGGCGCTGTCCGCGCTGCACCCGGCGGGCTTCCTCGTCGACGAGCACCGGCCGCTGGGCGAGGCGCTCGGCCTGGACGAGCCCGCGCTCGCCGCCGGCATGCGCGCCGCGTGGGACGCCGCCGCCGGGCTCGGCGAGGGCGCCGCGGCCGCAGCCTGCGTCGCCGTCCTCGAGGACGCCCTGGCCGCCGCGGTCCGGCGCCCGGTGCCCGCGGCCGACCGGGACGCCGTCGACCGGGTCGCCCGGTACGCCGACGCCGAGCGCGGCCTGGTCCGCCCCGTCGACCTGGCGCGCGAGGTCGACCGGTCGCTCGCCGGGCTGCACGCGCTGCTCGCCGCGCACGTGGGCCTGAGCCCGTCGGCGTTCCTGTCGACGGTCCGGCTGTCCTGCGCGGTGCGCGAGCTCGGCGTCGACGACCGCGGCGACGCCGTCGGGGTGGTGCGGGTGCTGCGCGCCTACGCGGACGCCGGCTACCCGCAGCGCGAGGTGGAGCGGTTCACCGGCCTGCACGCGCTGGAGCTGCGCCGGGCGGTCCGCGGCATGGAGGACGTGCTCGCGACCGCGTGAGGCTCGCATAGGGTGCCGGGGTGAGCGAAGCGATCACGGTGGCCGTGCTGGGCGCGGCCGGCCGCATGGGACGGACCGTCGTCGACGCCGTGGAGGCGGCGCCCGACCTGGAGCTGGTGGCCGCCCTGGAGCACGGCGACGACGTCGGCGCGGTGGCCGCGACCGGCGCGCGGGTCGCGGTCGACTTCACGGTCCCGTCGGTCGCCGAGGCCAACGTGCGGTCGCTCGTGGCGCAGGGCGTGCACGCGGTCGTCGGCACCACCGGCTGGACGCCCGAGTCGCTGGCGCGGGTCGAGGCCGACCTCGCGGGGCGTCCGGGCGTGGGCGTGCTGATCGCCCCCAACTTCGCGCTCGGCGCGGTGCTGGCGATGGCGTTCGCCGCGCGCGCCGCCCGGTGGTTCGAGTCGGTCGAGGTCGTCGAGCTGCACCACCCCGACAAGGTCGACGCCCCCTCCGGCACCGCCCGGCACACGGCCCACGCGATCGCGGCCGCCCGCCGCGAGGCCGGGCTGGGGCCGGTGCCGGACGCCACCACGACGGCGCTCGACGGCGCGCGGGGCGCGGACGTGGACGGCGTCCGGGTGCACGCGGTGCGGCTGCGCGGGCTCGTCGCGCACGAGGAGATCCTGCTCGGCAACGCGGGGGAGCAGCTGACCATCCGGCACGACTCGTTCGACCGGGTGTCGTTCATGCCCGGAGTGCTGCACGCGGTCCGGCAGATCGGGTCCCGCCCGGGGCTGACGGTCGGGCTCGAGCACTACCTGGACCTGGGCTGACCGCGGTGGAGGAGCCCCGGGAGCCCGCCGGCACGCCCGCGCCGGCGTCGCCCGCGCGGCGCCGCACCGGCCTGGTCGCGGCGATCGCCCTGACCGCGCTGCTCGGCCTCTACCTCTGGCTGGTCGCGGGCCGGGCCGTCGCGCTGATCCGCACCGGCGAGCCGGTCGGCGTCGGCCTCGGCGCGGCGTTCGCGCTGCTGCCGCTGCTGGTGCTGGGCCTGGTGGCGCGCGAGTGGCTGCTCGCCGTCGACGTCCAGCGCATGGCCGACACGCTCGCCGCCCGCGGGGAGCTGCCGGTCGACGACCTGCCGCGCAGCCCGGGCGGCCGGATCGACCGCGCCGCGGCCGCCGGCCAGTTCGAGGCGGCCCGCTCGGAGGCGGAGGCGGCGCCCGACGACGACTGGGGCACCTGGTACCGGCTGGCGTTCGCCTACGACGCGGCCGGCGACCGCAAGCGCGCCCGCGCCGCGCTGCGCCACGCGTCCCGCGTGCACCGCGGCCGCGCGCGGGCGGGCGAGGAGCCCCGCGGCCTGTCCTGACCCTGGGCCGCCCCGTGGTCCCCCGGGCCGTCGCGGCCCTCGAGTGGAGCGTTCTGCCCGACACACCCCGGCGTGTCGGGCAGAACGCTCCACTCGTCTCCGGTCGGGGGCTGACGGGGATCCGCCCGCCGCACCGTGCCGCGGCCTCAGGCCGGGGTCAGGTACGCGCGCAGCGCGTCCGCCGGCATCGGGCGCGCCACCAGGAACCCCTGCACCAGCGGCACCCCCGCGGCCCGCAGCGCGTCGAGCTGCGCGTCCGACTCGACGCCCTCGGCGACGACGGTCATGCCCTGCTCCACGGCCATCCGGTGCACGAGCTCGACCAGCAGCGCGTCCAGCGGGTCGTCGAGCATCCCCGCCACCACCGACCGGTCGATCTTGAGCACGTCGACCGGCAGGCGCGACACCTGCCGCAGCCCCGACATGGCGCCGCCCAGGTCGTCGAGGGCGATCGGCACCCCGGCGTCCCGCAGCGCGTCGAGGGCGCCGAGCGCCCCGGCGACCTGCGCCTCAGTCGCGGCCTCGGACAGCTCGAGGCGCACGCCGTCGTGCGGCGTGCCCGACGCGTCCAGCACCCGGAGCACCCGGTCGGCGAGCAGCGGCTCCTCCAGGGCGGCGGGGGACAGGTTCACGTTCACCACGGCCAGGGCGTCGTCGCCGAGCTCGGCGCGCCACGCGGCCCGGTCGGCGCACGCGCGCTCCAGGACCCAGAGGTCGAGCTCGAGCGCCAGGCCCGACCGGGCGGCGCGGTCGAGCGGCACCACCGGGCCGGCCAGTCGGCCGTCGGCGTCCCGGGACCGCAGCAGCGCCTCGACCTCGCGCACCGAGCCGTCGGCCGTGCCCGCGATCGGCTGGTAGTGCACCTCGAGGGCCGCCAGGTCGAGCCCCGGCAGCGCTGCGAGCCCGGCGAGCCCGACCGGCCCCGCGCCCGGACCGGCACCCGGACCCGCGTCCGCGCCGGCCAGGCGCACCCGGTCGCCGCCCGCCTTCTTCGCGCCGTACATCGCCAGGTCGGCCTCGCGCAGCAGCCGGTCGTGGTCGACGAGCGCACCGGCGCCGAGCGCCAGGCCGACGGACACCCGGGAGTGCGCGGGCACCGGGAGGCCCGGGTCGTGGGCCGCGATCGCGGAGCGCAGCACCTCGCCGAGGTCCAGCGCGCGCACCCGCCAGGTGTCGTCGGGGGTCTGCGGGGGCAGCAGGCGGGCGAGCGCGAACTCGTCGCCGCCCAGCCGCCCGACCACGTCGCCGGGCTCCGCCGAGGCCGCCAGCCGGGTCGCGACGGAGTGCAGCAGCGCGTCCCCGAACGAGTGGCCGAGGGTGTCGTTGACCTCCTTGAGCCGGTCCAGGTCGAGGAACGCCAGGACGACGGCGCCGCCGTCCTCGCGCGCGGCCGCGCAGAGCTCCCGGAGGCCGTCGACGAACCGGGCCCGCGAGGTCACGCCGGTGAGGTGGTCGTGCGAGGCCTCGTGCGCGAGCTCCGCGGCCAGCGCCTCCATCAGCGTCGTCGGGTCGAGGATCCCGACCGGGCCGCCGTCCGCGCCGGTGACCATCATGTCCTGGTAGCCGTCGCCGCCGACCAGCCGCTCGGCCGCCTCCGTGAGCGAGGCGCGGACGTCGACCCAGGGCACCTCCCAGCGCGCGACGTCCGCGACCGGCCGCCGCCCCCAGAGCGACCGGCCGAAGCCGTACCTGCCGGTCATGGTGGTGAGGAAGTCCTTGCGGGCGACCATCCCGTAGGGGCCGCCCACCTCGCGCGGGGCGACGAGGACGGACGAGCCCGTCCACCGGGTGCGGAAGCCGACGTCCACCGCCTCGCAGGAGTCGGTCGGGGCGACGACGACGGGCGCGGAGACCAGGTCGGACAGCAGCCGGCCGCGGTCGGCGCGCCGCCAGGGCGCGCGGGTCTGGGGGGACACGCCCGCACGATCGCCCGGCGCGGCCGTGACCTGAGGCGTCGCCGCGCCCCGTCGTCGGCTGTTCGCGCGCCGTTCACCGCGGGCCGCCCGTCCGGGTGACGCCGCCACCCGGACGGGCGCGGCCGACCACGCGACGCCGGGTCAGATGCTGGCGCCCCAGAGGTGCTCGGTGATCTCCCGCGGGTCGTCCTGCTCGCCGAGCACGCGGGTCGCGCCGACGTCGCCGAGGCCGGCCGACCCGAGGAACTGCTCGCGCGCGGTGTCCCCGGCGACGACCCAGGTCTGCACGCTGGTCGCCCGGTCCTCGTCGCGCAGCAGGTCGACGACGGCCGCGAGCAGCCGGGAGCCGTGGCCCAGCCGCCGCTCGGCGGGGTCGACCTCGAGCGCGAGGATCTCGCCGCCCGGGGTGTCGTCGCCGGACCCGGGCGGGGCGGTGACGGGCGCGACCGAGGCGAAGCCGACGAGCCGCGGCCCGTGCATCGCGACCAGCACGCGGTAGCCGCGGCCCGGGGGCGAGGCGATCGCCGCGGACCACTGGTCCGTGATCCGCGCGAGGTCGACGCGGTCCAGGACCTCCTCGCCGACGAGGTCCCCGAGCGTCGCCCGCCACGCGGCGAGCTGCACGGCCGCGACGGCGCCCTCGTCCCCGGGGACGGCGGGGCGGACGGAGACGTCGGACGTGGCGGCGAGCAGGGGGTCCATGCCGGTCACAATGCCACGTACACCGGCTCCAGGTACTCCTCGATGCCGGCCTCGCCGCCCTCGCGCCCGATGCCGGACGACTTCACGCCGCCGAACGGCGCGCTGGCGTCGGAGACCATCCCGCGGTTGACGCCGAGCATCCCCGCCTCGACGCCCTCGGCCAGCCGCATGACCCGGTCGACGTCCTTCGTGTACGCGTAGGCGACCAGGCCGAACTCGGTCGCGTTCGCCAGCCGGAGGCCGTCGGCCTCGTCGCCGAACGTCACGACCGGGGCCACGGGGCCGAAGATCTCCTCCCGCACGGCGCGGGCGTCCTCGGGCACCCGGTCGAGCACGGTCGGCGGGTAGAAGTACCCGCGCCGGCCCGGTCGCTCGCCGCCGGTCCGCACCCGGGCCCCGTCGTCCGCCGCCTCCGTGACCAGCTCTTCCACCCGGTCGACCGCGGCCTTCTCGATGAGCGGGCCGACCGCGACGTCCGGGGCCGTGCCGGGGCCCATCACCAGCCGCTCGAAGGCGGTCGTCAGCCGGTCGGCGAACTCCGCCGCGACGGGCTCCTGGACCAGGAACCGGTTCGCGGCGACGCAGGTCTGCCCGGCGTTGCGCATCTTGGCCGCCACGGCGCCCTCGACCGCGGCGTCCAGGTCGGCGTCCGCGAACACCAGGAACGGCGCGTTCCCGCCGAGCTCCATCGAGGTGCGCAGCACGTTGTCGGCCGCCTGCTTGAGCAGCGACCGCCCGACCTCCGTCGACCCGGTGAACGACAGCTTGCGCAGCCGCGGGTCGGCGATCACGGGCTCGGTGAGCGCGCGGGACGACGACGTGGGCAGCACGTTGATCACGCCGGCCGGCAGGTCGCGGGCGTCGAGCTCGGCCCGGACGATCTCGGCGAAGTACGCGGTGGTCAGCGGGGTCAGCTGCGCCGGCTTGATGACGACCGGGCAGCCGGCCGCGAGCGCCGGCGCGACCTTGCGGGTGATCATCGCGATCGGGAAGTTCCACGGCGTGATGAGCAGCGCCGGGCCGACGGGCCGCCGGAGCACCAGCTGGTGGTGCGTGCCCGCGGGCGCCCGGCGGGTCAGGCCGTCGAGGCGCACCGCCTCCTCGGAGTACCAGCGCACGAACTCGGCCGCGTACTGCACCTCGGCGCGCGCCTCCGCCAGCGGCTTGCCGCCCTCGGCGGTGATGAGCGCCGCCAGGTCCTCGGCGCGGGCGACCATCGCGTCGAACACGGCGCGCAGCACGTCGGACCGGGTGCGCGGGGCGACCTCCCGCCAGGCCGGGAACGCGCGGTGGGCCGCGTCGAGCGCCGCGCGGCCGTCCTCGGGCGCGGCGTCGGCCACCTCGAACAGCACGTCGGTGGTCGCCGGGTCGGCCACGGCGAACGTGCCCCGGCCGGTGGCGTGCCGCCACTCGCCGTCGATCAGCAGGCCGGTGGGCGTGTGGGCGGCGACGTACGGCGGCAGCGGCGAGGTCATGGGGCCCAGTGTCGACCCGGACCTCGCCGCGGGCGAGCGGCGCGGAGCCCAAGATCCGCGGGCCGGAACCCTACGATGGCCCCATGACGACGCCCGCCGGACCGATCGAGACGCCGTACGAGGACCTGCTCCGCCTGGTGCTGGAGACCGGCACCCCCAAGGCGGACCGCACCGGCACCGGGACCCGCAGCGTGTTCGGGCACCAGATGCGGTTCGACCTGCAGCAGGGGTTCCCGCTCGTCACCACCAAGCGCGTGTTCATGCGCGGCCTGACCGAGGAGCTGCTCTGGTTCCTGCGCGGCGAGCGCAACGCCCGCACGCTGCAGGAGAAGGGCGTGCACATCTGGGACGAGTGGGCCGCCGAGGACGGCGACCTCGGCCCGGTGTACGGGGTGCAGTGGCGGTCCTGGCCGACCCCCGACGGCGGGACGATCGACCAGCTGGCGCAGGTGCTCGACGGCCTGCGCCGCGACCCCGACTCCCGGCGGCACATCGTCTCGGCGTGGAACGTCGCGGACATCCCGTCGATGGCGCTCGCGCCCTGCCACGCGTTCTTCCAGTTCTACGTGGCAGACGGGAAGCTCTCCTGCCAGCTCTACCAGCGGTCCGCCGACCTGTTCCTGGGCGTGCCGTTCAACATCGCGTCCTACGCGCTGCTGACGCACATGGTGGCGCAGCAGGTCGACCTCGAGGTCGGGGACTTCGTGTGGACCGGCGGCGACTGCCACATCTACGACAACCACGTCGACCAGGTGCGCGAGCAGCTGACCCGGGACCCGTTCCCCGCGCCGACGCTGCGCCTGGAGCGCGCGCCGTCGCTGTTCGAGTACAGCTACGCCGACGTGACGATCGAGAACTACCAGCACCACCCGGCGATCAAGGCCCCGGTCGCGGTCTGACGCCCCCGGCCGCCCGGCGCGTCAGGGGACCCCGAGCCAGCGGAGCAGGGCCGCCGTCGCGGCGGCCAGCAGCACCACCAGCACGAACGGCGCGCGCAGCAGCAGGGCGATCGCGGCCACCGCGAGCGCGGCCAGCCGCGCGTCCAGCACGAGGGCGCCGTCGGTCGTCGCCGTCTGCACCGCGACCAGCGCGGCGAGCAGCGCCGCCGTCACCAGCGCGGCGGTCCGGACGACCCGGGGCCGCTCGAGCAGCGCGCGGGGGACCAGGTGCCCGGCGACCTTGGTCGCGAGCACGACGACCGAGGCGGCCAGCACGGCCCACCAGACCGCGAGCCGGCTCACGGGGTCACCACCGGGGCCGCGTCGTCCTCGTCGCCCCCACGGGCGCGCCCGACGCCGCCCCCGCCGTCGAGCACCCCCACGACCACCGCCAGCGCGCCGGCCGCGAGCACCGGCACCCCGGCCGGCGCCACCGGCGTGAGCGCCAGTGCCAGCAGGGCGGCCGCGACGGCCACGACGCGCACGGTCCGGGTCGCGCGCCGGTCGTCGCCGGACAGCCGCGGCCACAGCAGCGCGAGGAACGCAGCCCCGGCCGCCGCGTCCAGCCCGTACCGCCGCGGGTCGCCCAGCGCGTCGCCGAGGAGCGCGCCCAGCAGCGAGAACGCGTTCCACAGCACGAACACCCCGGCGCCGGTCCACCAGAACCCCGCGCGGGTCGCGGCCCGGGTCGGCTGGGCGGTCGCCACCGCCGTCGACTCGTCGATCGTCAGGTGCGCCGCGAGCACGCGCCGCCAGCCGGACGCGCCCAGCAGCGGGGCCACCTGCACCCCGTAGAGCCCGTTGCGCGCCCCGAGCAGGCCCGCGGTCGCCACGACCGCCCCGATGCCCCCGCCGGCACCCACGACGCCCACCGCGGCGAACTGCGAGCCGCCGCTGAACATCAGCAGGCTCAGCGCCATCGTCTGCGGGACGTCGAGGCCCGCGGCGACCGACAGCGCGCCGAACGAGACGCCGTACAGCCCGGTGGCCACCGAGACGGACAGGGCGGTGCGGGCGGCCGACCGGACGGCGGGGTCGGACCGGTCCGCGGGGGAGCGTGCGGGCACGCGACGAGGGTAGGACGTCCCGGCCGGGGGGTCGGGCGGGCGTCCACCCGCTGACCGCCCGGTGACGCCGCGGAACCCCAGGTGAACGACCCGGGAAGCCTTGCGGAACGCACCCCGGGAATGGTCGTCCGGGGTGGCGCGGCCGGGGCAGGGTGTCCAGGGCCGGCGACGGAGCGGGCCAGCACCTGCCCCCTCGTGAAGCGGACTCCTCCCCGTGACCTCTGCCGACGTCCTCGCCCCGCCACCGGTGGCCGCCCCCTCGGGCGCCCCCCGGCACCGCGGTGCGCTCCAGTCGCGCCGCCGCCGGTCGGCGCTGCTGTGGTTCCTCCTGCTGGCCGGGCCCAACGTGGCCCTGCTGCTGGTGTTCGTCTACCGGCCGCTGATCCAGTCGTTCTACCTGTCCACGCTGCAGTGGAACCTCGGCTCGCCCGTCGCCCGCAACATCGGGCTGGGCAACTACGTCGAGCTGTTCACCTCGCGGAACTTCACGCAGGTCGTGACGACGACGGTCGTGTTCACGATCGCGACCGTCGGCGGCGCCATGCTGCTGGGCCTCGGCCTGGCGGTGCTGCTCAACCAGAAGCTCCGCGGCCGCGGCTTCGCCCGCACCGTGGCGTTCGCGCCGTACGTGCTGTCGGGCTTCGCGGTCGGCATCCTCTGGCTGTTCATCTTCGACCCGCGGTACGGCCTCATGCGCGAGGTGCTGAGCTGGGTCGGGGCCTCCTCGCCCCAGTGGTACACCCAGCGCCCCTGGCCGCTGGTGATGGTGATCATCGTCTACCTCTGGAAGAACCTCGGGTACGTCGCGCTGATCTACCTGGCCGGCCTGCAGTCGGTCCCGCAGGACCTCAAGGACGCGGCGGCCCTCGACGGGGCGTCGTCGTTCCGGACGCTGCGGTCGATCATCCTGCCGCTGCTCACCCCGACGTCGTTCTTCCTGCTGGTCACGATGATGCTGGCCTCGCTGCAGTCGTTCGACATCATCAAGGCGATGACCCAGGGCGGCCCGCTCGGGTCGACCACGACGCTCATGTACTCCGTGTACCAGGAGAGCTTCGTCAACGGCCGCGCGGGCTACGCCTCCGCCGTCGCCACCGTCCTGTTCCTCGTGCTGCTGGCGGTCACCGCGGTGCAGATGCGGTTCGTCCAGCGGAAGGTCCACTACGCATGAGCGTCCTGACGCCCCGTCGCCCGGCCGAGGGCGCCGCGCCGACCACCCCGCCCGCGGCGCCCACCGGGCGCGACGTCCGGCCCACGGCTGCGTCGTCCCGCCCGGGCCGTCGGCAGCGCCCGCACGTCGGCAGCTACGTCACGATGGTCCTCGCGACGATCGTGCTCGGCGCCCCGCTGATCTGGATGCTGCTCGCCAGCCTCAAGACCTCCCAGGAGCTGTACCAGTTCCCGGTGCAGTGGCTGCCCGGCGCGCCCAGCCTGGACAACTACGCCCAGGCCGCGGACACCGTGCCGCTCGGCCGGCTGCTGCTGAACAGCGTCGGCCTGACGGTGGTCGGCGCCGGCCTCAAGGTGGTCCTCGGCCTCACCTGCGCCTACGCGCTGGTGTTCCTGGAGTTCCCGTTCAAGAAGGTCGTGTTCGGGCTGGTCATCGCCACCCTGATGATCCCGCCGCAGGTCACGATCATCCCGAACTACACCCTGGTCGCCGAGCTCGGCTGGCTGAACACCTACCAGGGCATCCTCGTGCCCGGCCTGGCCAGCGCGTTCGGCACCTTCCTGTTCCGCCAGCACTTCCTGACGCTGCCGGGCTCGATCCTCGAGGCCGCGGAGCTGGACGGGGCCGGCCACTGGCGCAAGCTGTGGCGGTTCGTGGTCCCGATGAGCACGCCGACCATCGCGGCGGTCACCCTCGTGTCCGTCGTCACCGAGTGGAACGACTACCTCTGGCCGTTCCTGGTCATCGACCGCGCCGACAAGATGACGCTGCCGATCGGCCTCACCCTGCTGCAGAACATCGACGGCCTCACCAACTGGGGCGTCCTGCTGGCCGCCACGGTCGTCGTGACCCTGCCGATCCTGCTCGTCTTCCTCGTCCTGCAGCGCCGGCTCGTCGCCGGCCTCACCGCGGGCGCCGTCACCGGCTGACCCGCCCCCGAGACGTGGCCGGTCCGCCGGCCGCCTGAGACGGCCGCGCCCCCGCGCGCCCGTCAGCCCCCGAGCGCCGCGACGCGGCGCGAGACCCCCGAAGGAGCACCACCGTGTCCCACCCCCGCAGGCGCCGCCGCAGCACCGTGGCCATCGCCGCTGCCGTCGCCGGCACGACGCTCGCGCTCACGGCGTGCGGCGGCCCGTCGACCGCCGCCTCGTCCGACGAGTCCGCGGCCGCCGAGGCGACCGACTGGTCGCAGGTCGAGCCCGCGTCCGAGATCACCTGGTGGAGCAACCACCCCGGCCAGTCCCAGGCCGTGGAGGAGCAGCTCATCGCCGACTTCGAGGCCGAGAACCCGGACATCAAGGTCAACCTGGTGACCGCCGGCGCCAACTACGACGAGGTCGCCCAGCGCTTCCAGGCCGCCTCGCAGACCGACGAGAAGCCCGACCTGGTCATCGCGTCCGACGTCTGGTGGTTCCGCTACCACCTGAACGACCAGATCATGCCGCTGGACGACGTCTTCGAGGCGATCGACGCCGACGCGGACGACTTCCAGCAGGGCCTGTACGGCGACTACGAGTACGAGGGCCAGCACTGGGCCGCGCCGTACGCGCGCTCCACGCCGCTCTTCTACTACAACAAGGACATGTGGGCCGCGGCCGGCCTGCCCGACGAGGGCCCGGAGTCCTGGGAGCAGCTCCAGGAGTGGAGCACCGCGCTCGAGGCCCAGGTCCCCGCGGAGGGCTCGCCCTTCGGCCTGTCGCTCGGCACCTCCTGGTCCGCCTGGTGGTTCGAGAACATGATCTGGGGCCAGGGCGGCGAGTACTCCGACGAGTTCGACGTCACGCTCGACTCCGAGGAGTCGCTGGCCGGCGGCGAGTTCCTCCGCGGCCTGTTCCACGGCGACGACGCGATCGCCACGGTCTCGGCGGACGACTCGATGGCGGACTTCGCGTCCGGCCTCATCGCCTCGACCATCGGCTCGACCGGCTCGCTGAAGGGCGCGCTGGACGCGGCGTCGTTCGAGGTCGGCACGGCCTACCTGCCCGACGGCCCGGCCGGCGGCGGCACGCCGACCGGCGGCACCGGCCTCGCGATCTCCTCCTCCAGCACCCCGGAGAAGCAGCTCGCCGCCGCGATGTTCCTCGAGTTCCTCACGAACACCGAGAACACCGCGACGTTCTCCCAGGCCACCGGCTACATGCCCGTGCGCACCTCGGCCGTCGAGTCCGACACCATGAAGGCCGTGTACGAGCAGTACCCGCAGTTCCGCACCGCGGTCGACCAGCTGGCGGAGAAGGCGCGCCCCCAGGACTACATCCGCGTGTTCGTGCCGGGCGCCGACGCGCTGCTCACCGACGCGATCGAGCAGATCGTCCTCGAGGGCACCGACCCGGCCGAGGCGTTCGGGTCGGTCACGCCGCAGATCGAGACGGCGTACACCGAGAACGTCGAGCCGTACCTGTGACCGGAACCGTCACCGGTCCGGTCGCCGGGGTCGCCCTTCCGGGCGGCCCCGGCGCCGGGGCGTCCGCGCCCCTCGTCGTCGCGCACCGCGGCAACTCCGCGGTCGCCCCGCAGAACACGCTCGCCGCATTCGAGGCGGCGTGGCGCGCCGGGGCGCACAGCATCGAGATCGACATCCAGCCGACGGCCGACGGCGAGGTCGTGGTGATCCACGACGACACCGTCGACGCCACCACGGACGGGCAGGGCGTCGTCACCGAGATGACGCTCGACGCGGTGCGCGCGCTGGACGCGGGCTCCTGGTTCGCGGCCGCCTACGCCGGGCAGCGGGTCCCGACGTTCGCCGAGGTGCTGGACCTGATGGTCCGCCGCCCGGGCATCGACCTGCTGCTCGAGCTCAAGGGCGCCTTCACGGTCGAGCAGGTGCGGCCCGTCACCGACGCGATCCGCGCGGCCGGGCTGGCGGACCGGGTCATCGGGCAGTCGTTCTGGCCGGAGTCCGTGCGGGCGCTCGCGGCGGCGGACCCCGACCTGCGCCGGGGGCTGCTGATCTTCCAGGTGCCGGACGACGGCGGGGTCGACGAGGTGGTCCGCGTCGCGGGCGAGCTCGGCGTCATGACCGTCAACCCGTACGGCCCGCTGCTGGTCGAGCACCCGGACCTGGTCGCGCGGCTGCACGACGCAGGCCTGCAGGTCCAGGTCTGGACGCTCAACGAGCCCGAGCACTGGGCCGCCGCGGTGGCGCTCGGCGTCGACGCGGTCATCACCGACCGCCCCGACCGCCTGGCCGGCTGGCTCGCGGCCCGCGCGTCCTGAGCGCACCCCCGCCCCGCGCGGGGGCCGGTCACCCCGGACGGGTGCGACCGGCCCCGGCGCGGGGCGGTACCGTGGAGGCCATGCTCCCCGCCACCCCGTCGCGTCCCTTCGGCGCGGTGCTCACCGCGATGGTGACGCCCATGCGGGAGGACGGCTCGGTCGACCTCGACGCCGCCGTCTCCCTCGCCACGCACCTCGTGGACCACGGGCACGACGGCCTGGTGCTCAACGGCACCACCGGGGAGTCGCCCACCACGCACGCGCCCGAGAAGGCGGACCTGGTGCGGGCCGTCGTCGACGCCGTGGGGCACCGGGCGACGGTCGTCGCCGGTGCCGGGTCGAACGACACGCTGCACGCCGTCCGGATGGCCGAGCAGGCCGCCGAGGCCGGCGCGGACGGCCTGCTGGTCGTCGCGCCCTACTACTCGCGCCCCTCGCAGCCCGGCCTGGTCGCGCACGTGACCGCCGTCGCCGACGCGACGCCGCTGCCGGTGATGCTCTACGACGTGCCCGGCCGCACCGGCGTCCGGTTCGCGCACGAGACGCTGGTCGAGCTCGCGCAGCACGACCGGGTCGTCGCGATGAAGGACGCCACCGGCGACCTGTACGGCGCCGCGAAGGCCGCCGCCGCGACCGGGCTCGCCTGGTACTCCGGCGACGACTCGCTCTACCTGCCGTTCCTGGCGCACGGCGCCGCCGGCATCGTCAGCGTGGTCGGCCACGTCGCCGGCCCGCAGCTCGCCGCGCTCACCGCGGCCCACGACGCGGGCGACCACGCCCGCGCGCTCGAGATCTTCCTGTCGATCGCACCGGCGATCGACGCGCTCAACGGCCGGGGTTTCCAGGCGGTCGCGGCCAAGGCCGCCGTCTGGTCCCTCGGCCTGATCCCGTCCCGACACCTGCGGCTGCCCAACGTCGCCGCGTCGGACGAGGACGTCGAGGCGGTGCGCGCGGGCCTTACTGCCGCGGGCGTCGGCGGCGTCCTGTCCGCCTGATCCAGGAGAAGCATGTCCCACCCGCACCCCGACCTCGCCCTGCCGCCCGCCCTGCCCGAAGGGGGCCTGCGCATCGTGGCCCTCGGCGGCCTCGGCGAGGTCGGCCGCAACATGGCCGTCCTCGAGTACGGCGGCCGCCTGCTCATCATCGACTGCGGCGTCCTGTTCCCCGAGGACCACCAGCCCGGCGTCGACCTGATCCTCCCGGACTTCGGCTACATCGCCGACCGGATGGACGACGTCGACGGCATCGTGCTCACCCACGGGCACGAGGACCACATCGGCGCCGTGCCCTACCTGCTGCGCCTGCGCCAGGACATCCCGCTGATCGGCTCGCAGCTGACCCTCGCGTTCGTCGAGGCCAAGCTCAAGGAGCACCGGATCACCCCGCTGACCCACGCGGTCAAGGAGGGCCAGACCGAGCAGATCGGCGCGTTCTCCTGCGAGTTCGTCGCGGTCAACCACTCGATCCCGGACGCGCTGGCCGTCGCGGTCACCACCGGCGCCGGCACCGTGCTGCACACCGGCGACTTCAAGATGGACCAGCTCCCGCTCGACGGCCGGATCACCGACCTGCGCGCGTTCGCGCGGCTGGGGGAGAAGGGCGTCGACCTGTTCATGGTCGACTCCACCAACGCCGAGGTCCCGGGCTTCGTCAGCCCCGAGCGCGAGATCGGCCCGGTGCTGGACAACGTGTTCGCCACCTCCGCGCGCAAGATCGTCGTCGCGTCGTTCTCCTCGCACGTGCACCGCGTGCAGCAGGTCCTCGACGCCGCCGCCGCGCACGAGCGCAAGGTCGCCCTGGTCGGCCGCTCGATGATCCGCAACATGACGATCGCCGCCGAGCTCGGCTACCTCAAGGTGCCGGACGGCGTCCTGGTCGACGCCAAGCGCCTCGACGACGTGCGGGACGACGAGCTCGTGCTCATGTGCACCGGCTCCCAGGGCGAGCCGATGGCCGCGCTGTCCCGCATCGCCAACAACGACCACAAGATCTCGGTGGGCCCCGGCGACACCGTCATCCTCGCGTCGTCGCTGATCCCCGGGAACGAGAACGCGGTGTACCGCGTCATCAACGGCCTCACCCGGCTCGGCGCGCGCGTCGTGCACGGCGGCAACGCCAAGGTGCACGTCTCCGGCCACGCCAGCGCCGGCGAGCTCCTGTACTGCTACAACATCCTGCGGCCCCGCAACGTCATGCCCGTGCACGGCGAGGTCCGGCACCTCGTCGCCAACGGCGCGCTGGCCGTGAAGTCCGGCGTCCCGGCCGACCGCGTCGTGCTCGCCGAGGACGGCGTGGTCGTGGACCTGGTCGACGGCCGGGCGTCCGTCGTCGGCGCCGTGCCCTGCGGGTACGTGTTCGTGGACGGCTCGTCGGTCGGCGGCATCACCGAGGCCGACCTCAAGGACCGCCGCATCCTCGGCGACGAGGGCTTCATCTCGATCTTCGCCGTCATCAGCTCCACCGACGGCAAGGTGCTCGGCAAGCCGCAGATCCTCGCCCGCGGCGTGGCCGAGGACGACAAGGTGTTCGACGCGATCCTGCCGGACGTCACCGCGGCCCTCGAGGACGCGGCGCGCGGCGGGGCGGTCGACACCCAGCAGCTGCAGCAGGTGGTGCGGCGCGTGGTCGGACGCTGGGCGTCCAACCGCCTGCGCCGCCGGCCGATGATCATCCCGGTGGTCGTGGAGGCCTGAGCCTCCCGGCCCCGCCCGGACGGCCCGGGCGCGCGACCCCGCGGGGTACGTGCGCCCGGGCCGTCGGCGCGTCCGGGGGATCGCGGGTTCGGTGGTCCCAGCCGAGTTCGGTGCCAGGAGCCACCGAACTCGGCTCGGAGGTCCGAAACCGACGCGCGGGCGCGGGCGCGTTGCGCGCGGTCAGGCGGGGTCGGCGCCGCGGAAGGCCGCGAGGCGCTCGTGCTGCTCCGCCACCGCCCGCTCCAGGGCCGCGTCCCACGGCACCCAGGGGTCGAGCTCCAGCGCCAGCCGCCGGCCCCGGGCGCGCGGTCGCCAGGTGCCGACGAGCGCACCGTCGGCCAGCACGGCCCCGGGGCGGCCGAGCACCGGCCACAGTGCCTTCGCCCGCGCGGGCTCGGGGACGAGGACGTGCCGGTCGCGGGCCTGGAGGAACAGGTCGTACGGCCCGAGCAGCCGGACGACGGGCGCGCGGGTGGTGCCGCCGTCGTCCGCCGCGCCGAGCAGCGCGGGAAGGTCGTCCGCCAGCACCGACGCCGCGGCGCCGTCCACCTCGACCGGCACGGCGTCGGCCGGCCAGCGGCGCTTCACGTCGGCGACCGGCGCGTCGAGGAACGCGGCGACGTCCTTCGCGGTCGCCGGGCCGAGCAGGTGCAGCACCCCGCGGACGAGGTCGTGCGCGCCGTCGTCCGCCGGGTCCCCGGCGGGATCCGCGTCGCCCGCGCCGCCCGTGCCGCCCGAGTCCCGGTCGACCGCCCCCACCTGGCCGGCCGGGAACCCCGGCGACCGCCGCAGCACCGGGGGAGAGGTGCCCGGCTCCAGCTCCAGCCCGGCGTGCAGCGCGCCGAGCCGGAAGGGCATCTCGAACATGTGGGTCGCCCCGCAGGGCCGGCACCAGCGCAGGTACGGCTCGTCCAGCTCGGCGGTCATGCGCGTGGAGAGCGCGCCCTTGCCGGTGGGTGCGGCGACGACCGCGTGCATCGTGCGCGCGACGTGCCCGAGCGCGTCGGTCGGCCGGATCCCCGCGGCTCGCAGCGGCTTCGCGGCGTCGTAGATCCGCTTCCCGGCGTCGGCGTCGGAGTACGGCCGCAGCGCGCGTTGCACGGCGGGCAGGTCGGCGCGGCGGTAGGCGTGGGGCGCGCCGCGGACGCTCCACGCCACCGCGAGGTCCTCCGGCCACGCGCCCGCCCGGACCGGCACCCCGCGCAGCGCCAGCGCCCAGAGCGCCCCGTCCGGCCCGGTGTCCTGCACCCCGGCGTCCAGCACGGCCGCGTCGGTCGGGACGCGCGCGGCGTCCGGCGCGCGGTCGAGCTGCTGCGCGCGGACGCGGTACCGGCGGACCTGGCCGGCGCTGACGCGGTGCTCCATGCACCGAGCGTCCCACCGGACCCCGACACCCGTCGCCTGTCGGTCTGCCCGCGCGCCCCGCGCCCTCTCGCGCGCTTCCGGTCACCGCCGAGCATGCAGAAGATGCGGGGTTCGTGCGGCCGGAACCCCGCACGACGTGCATGTGCGGCGAGGTCGCCGGAGGACACCGACACGCACCCCACCGGCGCGGGCTCCCGGCCCGGCACGCAGGTGGCGGCTACCGTGAGGACCATGGCCGCCCGTCCGTCCTCCACCGCCACCCGTGCGGCTGCGCCGTCGTCGCGCGCCCGCACCGCGGCACCGGCGGCGCGCGCGTCCGGCTCCGGCTCCCGCGGCTCCGCGAAGAACGCCGCACCGCCTCCGCCGCCCCGCCCCGCGCTGCCGATCCGGATCGTGCGCGGCATCTGGATGGGCTGCGCCCACGTCGTCGGCGGCGCCGCCCGCCGGGTCGGCCACGGCGCGCGCGACCTCGACCCCGCGCTGCGCCGCGACGGCGCCGCGTTCTTCCTCATCGCCCTCGCCATCGTGGTCGCCGCCCGCGAGTGGTGGGGCCTGGACGGCATGGCGGGCGACGCCGTGCACGTGGTCGTCGCCGGCACGTTCGGCCGGGTCGCCGTCGCGGTCCCGGTCGCGCTCGTCGGCATCGCGATCCGGCTCATGCGGCACCCCGACCGCAACCAGGCCAACTCCCGCATCGGCATCGGCGTCACCGCGATCACCCTCGCGGCCTGCGGCCTGGTGCACGTGCAGCAGGACCTGCCCGCGCCGTCCGGCGGCTTCGAGGCCGTCCGGGACGCGGGTGGCATCGTCGGCTACCTCGTCGGGACGCCGCTGGTCAGCCTGGTCACCGTGTGGGCGACCGTCCCGCTGCTGGTGCTGCTCGCGTTCTTCGGCGTGCTGGTCGTCACCGCGACGCCGGTCAACCAGATCGGCCCCCGGCTTCGCGGCCTCTACGACCGGCTCACCGGCAACCACCGCGACGAGGACGAGGTCGAGGACGACGACGCCCCGCTGGTGATCAACGCCGGGCACACCGCGGTCGAGGAGCCCCCGGCCAAGCCGTCCCGCCGCAAGCTCATGGATAGGCTCAAGAAGCGCGCGGCGGCCGACCCCGACGACCCCGACACGCTGGACGGCTACGCCGGCGACGAGGCCTTCGAGCGCGCCGCTTACGTGGAGCGGATGCGTCGCGAGGAGGAGGACGCCACGGCGGTCCTCGACGCGGAGGACGCCGGCGAGGACGACGTCGTGGCCCCGAGCACCGCCCCGACGCAGGCCGTCACGGCGGTCGGTGCGACCTCCGCCGCCGCGGAGGCCCCCGCGCCGCGCCCGGACCCCGTCGCCCCGCCCACCACGGGCGTGCCCCGCGGCGAGCAGCCGATGCTCGGCGGCGACGTGCTCTACACGCTGCCGGACGAGAACGCGCTCGCGAAGGGCGCCCCGCACAAGGTGCGCTCCGCCGCGAACGACCGCGTGGTCGAGGCGCTGACCGGCGTCCTGGAGAACTTCGAGATCGACGCCCAGGTCACCGGGTTCACCCGCGGACCGACCGTCACGCGCTACGAGGTCGAGCTCGGCAAGGGCGTGAAGGTCGAGCGGGTCACGGCGCTGAGCAAGAACATCGCCTACGCGGTCGCGTCGGCGGACGTGCGCATCCTCTCGCCCATCCCGGGCAAGTCGGCCATCGGCATCGAGATCCCGAACACGGACCGGGAGACGGTGTCGCTCGGCGACGTGCTCCGGTCGAGCGCGGCGCGCCGCTCCGAGCACCCGATGGTGATCGGCGTCGGCAAGGACGTCGAGGGCGGCTACGTCACGGCGAACCTCGCGAAGATGCCGCACATGCTCGTCGCCGGTGCGACCGGTGCCGGTAAGTCGTCGTTCGTGAACTCGATGATCGTGTCGGTGCTCATGCGCGCCACGCCGGACCAGGTCCGCATGGTGCTGGTCGACCCGAAGCGCGTCGAGCTGACGATCTACGAGGGCATCCCGCACCTCATCACCCCGATCATCACCAACCCGAAGAAGGCCGCCGAGGCCCTCGAGTGGGTGGTGCGGGAGATGGAGGCGCGGTACGACGACCTCGCGATGTTCGGGTTCAAGCACATCGACGACTTCAACGTCGCGGTCAAGGCCGGCAAGGTGAAGCCGCTGCCGGGGTCCGAGCGGAAGATCGCGCCGTACCCGTACCTGCTCGTGATCGTCGACGAGCTCGCCGACCTCATGATGGTCGCCCCGCGCGACGTCGAGGCCTCGATCCAGCGGATCACCCAGCTCGCCCGCGCCGCCGGCATCCACCTGGTGCTCGCGACGCAGCGCCCGTCGGTCGACGTGGTCACCGGCCTCATCAAGGCCAACGTGCCGTCCCGGCTGGCGTTTGCGACGTCGTCGCTGACCGACTCCCGCGTCGTGCTCGACCAGCCCGGCGCCGAGAAGCTGATCGGCCAGGGCGACGCGCTATTCCTGCCGATGGGCGCCGCGAAGCCGATGCGCACCCAGGGCGCGTGGGTCTCCGAGTCCGAGATCCACGCCGTCGTCGCGCACGTGAAGCAGCAGCTGAAGCCGATCTACCGCGAGGACGTGACGGTCACCGCGGCCAAGAAGCAGGTGGACGAGGACATCGGCGACGACCTCGACCTGCTGCTGCAGGCCGCGGAGCTCGTCGTCACGTCGCAGTTCGGCTCGACGTCGATGCTGCAGCGCAAGCTGCGCGTCGGGTTCGCCAAGGCCGGCCGGCTCATGGACCTGCTCGAGTCCCGCGAGATCGTCGGCCCGTCCGAGGGGTCGAAGGCGCGCGAGGTGCTCGTGCAGCCGGACGACCTGCCGGGCACCCTGGCGATGCTGCGCGGCGAGCCGGAGCCGGGTGGCTCGGGCGGCGGCGACGCGGGGTCGGGCGGCGAGGACCGGTACGCCGCGCCGGAGGGCCGGATGCCCGGCGAGCCGCCCGAGGCCGTCGACTACTACGACGACGCCGACGACCTGCGCTGACGCACCACCCGAGGTCGGTGGGGGTCGGCGCGGGCGCGCCGCCCGGGCCGTGGTCCGCGCCCGCTGCCCGTAGGCTGTCGGGGTGAGCCGCCCTTCGCCGATGAACGTCGCCAACGTCGTGACGGTGCTGCGCATCGCCGTCGTGCCGTTCTTCGCGTGGGCCCTGCTGGTCGACGGCGGCCAGGACCCGCGCTGGCGCTGGGTCTCCGCCGGGATCTTCGCGCTCGCCGCCGCCACCGACCGGCTCGACGGCTACCTGGCGCGGCGGCTCGGCCTGGTCACGGACCTCGGCAAGCTGCTCGACCCGATCGCCGACAAGGCGCTGATCGGCACCGCGCTGGTCGGGCTGTCCTGGATCGGCGACCTCAGCTGGTGGGTGACCGGCGCGATCCTCGTCCGGGAGATCGGCATCACCGTGATGCGGTTCTTCCTCCTCAAGTACCTGGTCCTGCCCGCGTCGCGCGGCGGCAAGATCAAGACGGTGCTGCAGTCGGTCGCCGTCGGGCTGTTCCTGCTGCCGCTGTCCGAGCTGCCGACCGCGGTGCTCGTCCTCGCGAGCGTGCTCATGGGCGCGGCCGTGGTCGTCACCCTGGTCACCGGGGCCGACTACGTGCGGACGGCCGTGCGGGTGCACCGCGAGCACGTCGCGGGCGGCGCGGACGCGACCCGGCACGCCGCGGCCACCGGGACGACGTCCCCGCACGGCGACCCGGCGTGACGGCGGGGGACGGCGGGCCGGGCCCGGCGTCCGCCGCGGAGGCGGCCGCCGCGGTGCTCGACGCGCTGCGCGGGCGCGGCTGGACGGTCGCCACCGCCGAGTCGCTCACCGGCGGCCAGGTCGCCGCCACGCTGGTCGACGTCCCCGGGGCCTCCCGGTCCTTCCGCGGCGGCGTCGTCGCCTACGCGACCGACGTCAAGGGCACCGTCCTCGGCGTCGACGCCGGCCTGCTCGCGGAGCACGGGGCGGTGCACCCCGAGGTGGCGAGGCAGATGGCCGAGCGCGTCCGCGGCGTCGTGGGGTCGGACGTCGGGCTCGCGACCACCGGCGTCGCCGGCCCGGACCCGCAGGACGGGTTTTCACCCGGGACGGTGCACGTGGCCGTCGCGACGCCCGAGCGGACGGTCGTCCGCACGCTCGACCTGGCCGGCGACCGGGCCGCGATCCGCGCCGCCACCTGCGCCGCTGTGCTCCGGGAGGCGCTGTCCGTGGTGCGGCCCGGCGGCGCCGCCTGACCCCCGGGAACACGGGGGGTCGTGCAGGCGTTGTGGAGATCGTGATGAACACCAGGCCCACCAGCCGTCCCGGCGCTGCCCGTCAGGGGAGCGCACTGTACGGTGGGAGCCTCCCCACGCGGGGCCACAAGGGTGCCGCCGTCGTCCGGCCCGCTGCTGCGGGTCAGCAGACGGCGCGGCAGGAGCAGGATCGGGACATGAGAGGGGGACGCCAGATGGTCGTGTTGCGCCGAGAGATCGGTGACGTGCTGCGGGATGCCCGCCAGCGGCAGGGACGCACCCTGCGCGAGGTGTCCTCCGCCGCCCGGGTGTCGCTGGGCTACCTCAGCGAGGTCGAGCGGGGTCAGAAGGAGGCGTCGTCGGAGCTGCTCGCGAGCATCTGCGAGGCGCTCGACGTGCCCATGTCGCTCGTGCTGCGCGAGGTGAGCGACCGTATCGCCGTCGCCGAGGGTCTGCTGATCCCCGACACCGTCCCGGTCGACCTGGCTTCGGCCCTGGGCGGCCAGGACAGCACCTGGCGCCGACGCCCGGAGCTCACCCCGGTCGGCTGACCGCGGGGGAAACCCACCCCAGACACCGACGACGCCCGGTCGTCCCGCCCTTCGCTCGGCGGGAGACCGGGCGTCGTCGCGCGTGGGCTCGAGTGGGTGACGGTGGAGTGTTCTGCCCGACACGCCGGTGCGTGTCGGGCAGAACGCTCCACTCGTGTGCAGTCGCGGTGCTCCCGAAGGGCCGGGGCAGACGCGGTCGGTGCGGGTGCGTCAGAGCGGCGTGGTCGCCGGGGCCGACGGGCGCTGGCAGACGCCGCAGAAGTACGCCGGTCGCTCCGTCGGCGGGTGCCCGGCCAGGCCGCGGCGCACGGGCGCGCCGCACCGCCGGCACGGCTCCTTGAGCCGCCCGTGCACCCAGGTCTCCCGCCCCCGGTACACCTCGCCGGTGGTCGACGGCGAGGACGAGCCGACCGAGCGCTGCATGATCGCCCGCGCCACGCGGAGCAGCCGGGACGGGTCGGCGACCTCGTCGGCGGGGGTCCACGGCCAGATCTTCTCGAGGAACAGCGAGTCGGCCATGTAGATCGTGCCGATGCCGGCGACCACCGTCTGGTCGAGCAGCACCTCGCACACGGGCGTGGACCCGCGCGTGGCCCACCGGCGCAGCGTCTCGGGCAGCCCGGCGGTCTCGAAGTCGTCGGCCAGCAGGTCGGGACCCAGGTGACCGATGAGGGTGTGCTCGTCCCGGGTCGGGACGACGTCGAGCATGCCGATGAGCTCGCCGACCGCGGTCCACGTCTCGTTGGCGAGCACGGCGCGGACGTGCGGCGCGCCGGCCCGGGCGCCGGGGGAGCCGGTGCGGGCGATCCGCCAGGACCCGTCCATGCGCAGGTGGGTGTGCAGGGTGCGGCCGTCGTCGAACCGGGTGAGCAGGTGCTTGCCGTACGACGCCGTGCCGAGGACCGTGCGGCCGACCAGGTCGACGGTGGCGGCGGTGGGCCAGCGCAGGTCGCTGCGGACGAGCACCCGGCCGGCCAGGGCCTCGTCGAGCCGCCGGGCGGTGCGTGCCAGGATGTCGCCCTCAGGCACCGGCCGTCACCGCCCGGTCCGGGCGGCTCGGCAGCCCCGGGTCCGCCGCGCGCGCCCGCGCGGCGTCACCGGGCGCTCCGCAGCCGGATGCCCCGCGGCGTCGGCGCGAAGTCCGCCAGTGCGAGCGCCCGGCCCAGCGCGGTCGACTCCAGCCCGCCGGTCAGCAGCTCCTCGCCGTCGGCGCGCACCAGCGTGATCCGGCCGAGCCGCCCCTCGCGCACGGTCTCGGCCAGCCGCGCGGTCGCCAGCCGGAGCGCGGTCTCGTCCTCGGTGAACGTGAGCACCGTGCGCCCGCCGCGCTCCAGGTAGAGCGCCGGCACCCCGTCGACGAGCACGACCACCGCGCCGGCCTTCCGCCCGGGCCGGTGCCCGGTGGGCGCGTCGGCGCGGACCGGCCACGCGAGCGCGGCGCCGTAGGGGTTGGCGGGGTCGGTCGCGGCGAGCAGCACGACGGAGCGGTCGGCGTCGGCCGGGACGGACTGCTCGGCGATCCGCTCGATCTGCCGGGCCTCCGCGCGCAGCTGGTCGACGGCCCCGGGGAGCGCGAACTGGGAGCCGCCGAGGTGCTCGACGAAGTACCCGCGCCGTACCTGCCCCTGCTGCTCGAGCGCGGCGAGCACCCGGTACACGGGGGCGAACTGCCCGGCGACGCCCTCGGCGGGCGCGACCGCGCGGGTCAGCACGCCGTGCCGGTCGAGCAGCTGCGCGGCCAGGGCGTGCGCGCGGCGGGTCGGGTCCTGCTCGCGGGACGGCAGGATCGACCACCGGCCGCCCGCCTCGCCGCCCGAGGTCGCGAGGCCGCCGCCGAGCCCGCCCAGGCCGCCACCTGCGAGCCCCGCGGAGCGGAGACCCACCCCGCTGCCGCGCAGGCTCGGCCGCCCGCCGAACCGGCCGCCGCCCATCGTGAGCTGCCGCGCCCGGGACGGCGGCGCCGAGGCGGTCGTCTTGTGGGTCGTCTTCCCGCCGGCCAGCCGCGCCCGCAGCGGCGCCAGGCCGTCGTTGGTGACGAGCCCGGCCCACACCAGGTCCCAGAGCGCGTCGACCAGCGCGGCCTGCGACGGCGGCGACTCGGGCAGCGCCTCGGCCACCCGGGACCCCAGGGCGCCGACGAAGTAGGCGCCGCCGCCGCGCAGCGCCTCGACCAGCGCGCGGTGCAGCGCGGTGTCCAGGTGCTCGGGCGGAGGCGCCGGCTCGGAGCCCGGCGCGGTCAGCAGCGGCAGCGTGAGGTCGGCGGTCGCGGCGAGGTGCAGGCTGACGAGCCCGTCCTTGCCGGGGAGCGTGCCGTGCCCGGCCCACAGCACCTCGCCGGACGCGGTGAGCTCGTCCAGCAGCGCCGGGCTGTAGTCCGGCACCCGCGCGGGCAGCACCAGCGACTCCAGGGCGGACGCGGGAACGACGGCGCCCGCCAGCTGCTCGACCGCGCGCGCCAGCCCGTCGACGCCGCGCAGCGCCCCGGGCGCGGACCGGCCGATCGCGTGCTGCCAGGCCGGGAGGAACCGGCCGAGCGCCACCTGCGGCACGGGCTCGACCTCGGAGCGCAGCGCCGCGAGGGACCTGCGGCGCAGGGTGCGCAGCACGTCCGCGTCGCAGTACTCGTCGCCGACCCCGCCCAGCGCGTCGGGCCGGAGCCGGCCCTGGACGACCACACCGGCCCGCTCGAGCGGCCGAAGCGCCGCCTGCACCACGGCGGTGCCGAGCCCGAACCGGCCGGCGACCTGGGCGGCGGTGAACGGGCCGTGCGTCCGGGCGTGCCGGCGCATGAGGTCGCCGAGCGGGTCTGGCAGCACCTCGGTGAACACCTCGGGCACCCCCACCGGCAGGGCGACGCCGAGGGCGTCCCGGAGCCGGCCGGCGTCCTCGACGGCGGCCCACTGCTCGGCGTCGGCGGACGCGACGCCCGAGATCCGCACCCGGATGATCCGGCGCGCGTGCTCCAGGTCGGCGAGCCAGCCCGCGACGTCGTCCCGCACGTCCTCCCGGGCGCGCGCCTCGACCCCCGCGAGCGGCAGGGGCCCGTGCCGGCGGAGCACGTCGGCGACCTGCTCGGCGGTGCGCGCCTGCCGGTCGGGGTCGGTGGCGGTGAGCTCGGCCTCGGTGCGGACGACCGCGTCGGGGTCGAGCAGGTCGGCGATCTGCGAGCCGCCGCCGCCCCCCAGCAGCTCGTCCAGCAGCGTCGGGTCGAGCGTCAGGGCGGCGGCGCGGCGCTCGGCCAGCGGCGCGTCGCCGTCGTAGAGGAACTGCGCGGTGTAGCCGAACAGCAGCGACTGGGCGAACGGCGACGGCCGGGTCGTCGTCACCTCGACCACCCGCACCCGCCCGGCGGACACGTCCCGCATGAGCTCGACCAGCGCGTCGATGTCGAAGTCGTCCTGCAGGCACTCGCGCACGGCCTCCAGCAGGATCGGGAAGTCCGGGTACCGGGACGCGACGCTGAGGAGCTGTGCCGAGCGCTGCCGCTGCTGCCACAGCGGCTGCCGGCGGTCGGGCCGGCGGCGGGGGAGCAGCAGCGCGCGGGCGGCGGCCTCGCGGAACCGGGCGCCGAACATGGCGGAGCCGCCGAGCTCCTCGCGGACGGCGTCGGCGACCTCGTCGGGCTCGATCAGCAGGTCGGCCGCGTCGACGGGCGCCGCGTCGGTGAGACCGCCGGGGCTGGACGGGGAGCCGTCGGCGGACCAGGAGTCGGGCGCAGTCCAGCCGAGCAGGTCGCCCACGGGGTCGGCGGTCGCCGCGAGCATGTCGGGCAGCCGCAGCACGATGCCGTCGTCGGCGTGCATCGCGGCGGCGTCCACGCCGAACCGCTCGCGCAGCCGCGCACCGAGCACCAGCGCCCACGGCGCGTGCACCCGGGCGCCGTACGGGGAGTGCACGACGACGCGCCAGTCGCCGAGCTCGTCGCGGAACCGCTCGACCACCACGGTGACGTCGCTCGGCAGCGTGCCGGTCGCGTCCCGCTGCTCGCGGAGGTAGCCGAGCAGGTTGTCGGCGGCCCAGGGGTCGAGCCCGGCCTCGGCGACCCGGGTGCGCGCGTCGGCGTCGGGCAGGTCGGCGACCTCCCGCGCCCAGGCACCCATCGCGCGGCCGAGCGAGGCGGGCCGGCCCTGGGAGTCGCCCTTCCAGAACGGCAGCCGCCCGGGGACGCCCGGGGCCGGGGTGACGAGCACCCGGTCCGGGGTGATGTCCTCGATCCGCCAGGTGCTCGACCCGAGCGTGAACGTGTCGCCGACCCGCGACTCGTAGACCATCTCCTCGTCGAGCTCGCCGACCCGCTTGCCGCCGCGGGTGCGCCCGCCGGACCGCTCCGGGTCGACCGGCACGTCGGCCGTCTCGGAGCCGGACGCGAGGAACACGCCGTACAGGCCGCGGTCCGGGATCGTGCCGCCGCTGGTCACGGCCAGCCGCAGGGCGCCGGGCCGGGCGCTGAGCACGTCGGTCGCGCGGTCCCACAGGATGCGCGGGCGCAGCTCGGCGAACTCCTCGCTCGGGTACCGGCCCGCCAGCATGTCGAGCACGGCGCGCAGCGTCGCGTCGCCGAGGGTCGTGAACGGCGCGGACCGGCGCACGACCGCGGCCAGCTCGGTGACGGTCCAGTCCTCCTGCGCGACCATCGCGACGACCTGCTGCGCGAGCACGTCGAGCGGGTTGGTCAGGACGTGCAGCGGCTCGATCTGCCCGGCGCGCATCCGCAGCGCCGTCACCGCCGCGGGCACGAGGTCCCCGCGGAACGTCGGGAACACGACGCCGTGCGACACGGCGCCGACCTGGTGGCCCGCGCGGCCGATGCGCTGCAGGCCGCTCGCGGCCGACGGGGGCGCGCCCACCTGGACGACCAGGTCGACCGCTCCCATGTCGATGCCGAGCTCCAGCGAGCTGGTCGCCACCACGGCGGGCAGCCGGCCGGCCTTGAGCTCGGACTCGGTGCGGGTGCGTTCCGCGCGGCTCATGGACCCGTGGTGCGCGCGGGCGATGATCGTCTCCGCGTCCCGGGAGTCGACGCCGACCGCGGTCCCGGACTGCGCGTTGGCCTGCGCGGCCCACAGCGTGCCGGGATCGGGGACGTCCTCGCCCTGCCGCTCGGCCCACACCTCGTTCATCCGGGCGGTCAGCCGCTCGGCGCCGCGGCGGGAGTTGGTGAACACCAGCGTCGACCGGTGGTCGGCAACCAGGTCGACCACGCGCTCCTCGACGTGCGGCCAGATGGACGGCCGGGGAGCGCCGGACCCGGCGGCCTGCCCCGTGAGGTCCGCCTCGCCCGGCGCTAGCGGGGGCAGCTCGTCGTCGACGACGGGCTTCGGCGCGGGCCCGCGCGCCTTGCCGTCGTCCGGCAGCGGCGCACCGAGGTCCGTGAGGTCGGGCACCGGGACGACGACGTCGACGCGGATCTCCTTGGTCGACGGCGGCTGCACCACGACCACCTCGCGCCCGCCGTCCGCGGGGACGCGGCCGCCGCTGAGGAATGCCGCGACCCGGTCGACCGGCGTGACGGTCGCGGACAGGCCGATGCGCTGCGCCGGGCCGGGTCCGTCGGGCCGGTCGAGCAGCGCGTCCAGCCGCTCGAGCGACACCGCGAGGTGCGCGCCGCGCTTGGTGCCGGCGACCGCGTGGATCTCGTCGAGGATCACCGTCCGCACGCCCGACAGCCCGGCCCGCGCGCCCGACGTCAGCACGAGGAACAGCGACTCGGGCGTCGTGATGAGGATGTCCGGCGGCTTCGTCGCGAACTGCCGCCGCTCGTTGGGCGGGGTGTCGCCGGTGCGGACGCCCACCTGCACGTCGGGCAGCGTGAGCCCGCGGCGGGTCGCGGCCTGCCGGACACCGACCAGCGGGGAGCGCAGGTTGCGCTCGACGTCGGTGGCCAGCGCCTTGAGCGGCGACACGTACAGCACCCGGCACCGCTGCAGCGGGTCGGCGTCGGCGTCGACGGGCTCCGCGGTGATCCGGTCGAGCGCCCACAGGAACGCCGCGAGCGTCTTGCCGGACCCGGTCGGCGCCACGACGAGCGCGTGCCGGCCGGTCGACACCGCGTCCCACGCGCCCGCCTGGGCGGCCGTCGGCTCGGCGAAGGCGCCGCGGAACCAGTCCTGCGTCGGCTCGGAGAACCGCCCGAGGACGTCGGCGCCGGTGGGGCCGCCGGCGGTCGGGGGAGGTGTCACCGCGCCATTCTGACGCGGGGCACCGACACGCGCGCCCCCACCTGCGGGTCCGCGGCTGCGCGCTGGGCGAACGGCTGCGCGCGGGCGACCGGTCGCGGCAGGATCGGGGCATGCCGATCGACGACGCGACGCAGTCCGCGGTCCGTGCCCTGTGGGAGGCGGGTGCGCGCCACGGCCGGGCGCCCGCGCCGGTGCCCGAGGCGGACCCCTGGGAGGACGAGGTGCAGGGCGCCGAGCGGTCGCCGGTCGTCGTGGTCCTGGCGGGGACACCGGACCTGCAGGTGCGGCTCCACCGGGACGGGCAGGACGAGGTGGAGGTCGAGGACGTCGCCACGCTGGAGGTCCCGCGCCGGGACACCGCGGCCGTGGTGGACGCGCTGCTCGACCGCGGCGGGCGCCGCGCGCGGCGGCGGCCCCGGGTGCGCGGCGTGCTCGGGAACGTGCTCGCGGCGCTCGTCGGGAGCCCGGCGCCGTCGGACCTGGAGGTCCGCGTCGGCGACGGGGAGACGACGCGGGTGTACCGGGCGCAGGTGGTCGTGCGGCACCCGGTGTCGGGGTGGCTGCTGGCGCTGCCCACGACGGACGACTGACCGGCCGCGCCCCGGCACGCGTACGCTCGCAGGTCCACGACGAGGACGGGAGGGAGCGCGAGGTGCGGTACCGCGAGTTCTGGCAGCTGGTCGACGAGGTGCTCGGCAGCGCCCACGGCCGCGTCCTCACCCACGAGCTCGTGCTCCAGCGCCTCGGCGACCGCACCCCCGAGCAGGCCCTCGACGCCGGCATCGACCCGCGGGACGTCTGGCACGCCCTGTGCGACGAGCTCGACATCCCCGACGCGCAGCGCTGGGGCTCCGACAAGTACCGCCAGGCGCCGCCCGCGCGCCCCTGACCTCGGCCGCGACGCCGGGCACCACCCGCAACGGGTCGCCCGCGGTGCGCCCGCGCGTGGCAGGCTGAGGGCGTGTCGCCCGACGACCCGCGCCGCCCGCACCCCGGCTGGTGGTCGGTCACGCTCAGCGACGTCGGCGACGCCCTGCTGGGCCTGGTCACGACCGCGCTGGGGCTCGGCATCGCGATCGCGGTCGTCGACGGGGTGAGCGCCTCCAACCCCGGGTCGGTGCTGCTCGCGGCGCTCGCGGTCGCGGTCGGCGACCTGGTGCTGCGGCCGCCGCTGCGGCTGCTCGCGCGGGTGGGCGGGGCGATGGGGGCGCTGCTCGCCGGTCTAGCCGCGCAGGTGCTCGTCGCGTGGCTGGCCCTGACGCTGCTGCCCGGCCTGCAGGTGCGGAACGCGTGGGCGGTCGTCCAGGTGCTCGTCATCGCCGCGCTCGTGATGGCGATCGGCCGCTGGGTGTGGGGCGCCTCCGACTCGGACTACGTGGTGGGCGACGTGCTGCGGCGGGCCCGGGCGCACGCCCGCCGCGCCGGGGAGGGCGGTGGCGCCGTGCCCGACGACCGGCCGCCGGGGCTGCTGGTGGTGCAGCTCGACGGCGTCGCTGCGCCGGTGCTCGCCCAGGCGGTCGACGCCGGGCTGGCGCCCACGATGGCGCGCTGGGTCGCGGACGGCACGCACGTCGTGCGGGAGTGGTGGGCGCAGGCGCCGTCGACGACCCCCGCGAGCCAGGCCGGGCTGCTGCACGGCGCCGCGGACGCGATCTGCTCGTTCCGGTGGTGGGACCGCGAGGTCGGCCGGCTGGTGGTGACGAACCACCCGGAGGACGCCGCGCTGGTGGAGCGGCGGCTGTCGGACGGCCGCGGGCTGCTCGCGGACGGCGGCGCGGCGGTGGCGACGATGTTCTCCGGCGACGCCGAGCGGCAGCACCTCGTGATGAGCCAGGCGCGGCGCGGGATCGGTCCGGGCACGTCGTACCTGCGGTTCTTCGCGAGCCCCTTCGTGCTGGCGCGCGCGGTGACGCTGACGGTGGGCGAGATGGTCAAGGAGCTGTACCAGGGGCGGCGGCAGCGGGTGCGCGACGTGCGGCCCCGGGTGCCCCGCCGCGGCTGGTACGTGGTGCTGCGCGGGGTGACGAACGTGCTGCTGCGGGACCTCGCGACGTCGGTGGTCGCCGAGCAGCTCGTCCGCGGGGCGCCGGTGGTGTTCGTCGACCTGGTCGACTACGACGAGATCGCGCACCACGCCGGCCCGACCCGGCCCGAGTCGATGCGGGCGCTGGAGGGCCTGGACCGGGTGCTGGACACGCTCGTCCGGGTCGCCGCCGCCGCGCCGCGCGACTACCGGGTGGTCGTGCTGTCCGACCACGGGCAGTCGCTCGGGGCCACGTTCGAGCAGGTGGCCGGGCGGCCGCTGGTCGACGTCGTGCGCGGGCACATGGCCGGGGGCGGGGTCGACGCGGTGCAGGCGGGCACCGACGACGAGCAGTGGGGTCCGCTCAACGCGTTCCTCAGCTCGACCACCGCGCGGCACGGCGCGGACCGGTCGCGGGTGCTCGGGCCGCAGGGGCGGGACCGCCGCGAGGGCGACGCCCCGGAGCCCGGGAGCGACGGGGTCGCCCCGCCGGTCGTCGCCGTCGCGGGGTCCGGCAACCTCGGCATGGTGTGGTTCCCGCGGTCGGGGCGTCGGCTGGTGCTCGAGGAGGTCGAAGAGCGATGGCCGGGGCTCGTGCGCGGGCTCGCGGGCACGCCCGGGATCGGGCTGGTGGTCGTCGACACCGGGGCGCGCGGCCTCGCGGCGGTCGGGCCGGGCGGCGTCGCGTGGCTCGAGGAGGCGGACGGCGGGCCCGCCGTCGACGGCGTGGACCCGGTCGAGCGGTACGGCGGGCGGGCGGCGGACGACCTGCGGCGGCTCGGGCGGCTCGACCACGTGGGCGACCTCGTGGTCCTGTCGGACGTCTCCGCCGACGGGCGCGTGCACGCGTTCGAGGGGCAGGTCGGGTCGCACGGCGGGCTCGGCGGTGCGCAGAATCGGGCCGTGCTGCTGCACCCCGTGGACCTCGTCGTCGACGACGACCTGCTGGCCGACGTCGACGGTCGGCGCATGCCCGTCGGGGCGGACCGGGTGCACGAGCAGCTGGTCCGCTGGGCGACCGCGCTCGGGCTGCGCCGCACGGCGACGCGCCGGGCAGCGGACGAGGCGGCGGACGAGGCCGCGGAGGCGGGGAGGTGACCGCCGGCGACCCGGCGGGCGCGGGCGCGACGCTGCGCTGGCTCGGGCACGCGACGGTCGTCCTCGACGTCGGCGGGTCGCGGCTCGTCACGGACCCGCTGCTGCGCCCGCACGCCGGCCTGCTGCGCCGCCGCGCCCCGGCGCCGCACCCCGAGGACTGGGCCGACGCCAGCGCGGTGCTCGTCTCGCACCTGCACCACGACCACGCCGAGGTCGGCTCGCTGCGGCTGCTCGGTGACGTGCCGGTGCTCGCCGCGCGGGCGAACGCGCACTGGCTCGACCGGCAGGGGCTGCACGCGGTCGGCCTGGGGGCCCAGGAGTGGTGGACCGTCCCCGGCACGGCGGTCCGCGTCCGCCCGGTGCCCGCCGAGCACGGGCACCGCCCGATGCCGCACCGCCCGAACGCCGCGCACGGGTTCCTGGTCGTGGCGCCCGGGCTCCGGGTCTGGTTCGCCGGCGACACGGCGCCGTACCCGCAGATGCGGCGGCTGCCGGACCTCGCGGGCGGCCCGATCGACCTGGCCCTCGTCCCGGTGGGCGGCTGGGGTCCGCGGCTGTCGGGCGGGCACATGGACCCGCACCAGGCGGCCGAGGTGTGCGAGGCGGTCGGGGCGCGGTGGGCGGTCCCGGTGCACTGGGGGACGCTGCACGCGCCCGCGTCCCGGCGGCTGCCGCCGGGGTGGATGGACCGGGCGGGCCCGGCGTTCGCGCGGGCGCTCGCGCGGCGGGCGCAGGTGGAGCCGGTGCTGCTGGCGCCGGGGGAGGCGGTGCGGCTCGGCGAGCCGGGGGTGTCGCCGGTGGGCGGCGTGCCGCGCGGTGGAGCGGGTGGCGTGGGCGCGGGCGGCGCGGGCGACGCGGCGCGCTGACCCCCCGACGCGCCGGGCGTGTCGGTGCGGCGCCGGTCGAACATGTGTTCGGTAGAGTGGTCTGCGTTGGCGCGCCGCGGGTCCGGGTGCGGCCGGCGGGATCGTCCCCAGGAGGGGCGTGGCGCGCGGGCTGTGGACGGGGCCGGGGTCCATGTCGGTGGTCGGGCATAGCGTCAGCGCACGACACGAGAAGACCAGCCCTGCCGGCGCAGCGCGAGGCTGCACGAGACGCACGAGGTGGAACACCATGCCCGCACCCCAGGACCGCGAGAAGGCTCTCGAGGCCGCCCTCAGCCAGATCGACCGCCAGTTCGGCAAGGGCTCGATCATGCGTCTCGGCGACGACGGCCGCGCCCCGGTCGAGGTCATCCCGACCGGCTCCGTCGCCCTCGACGTCGCGCTCGGCATCGGCGGCCTGCCCAAGGGCCGCATCGTCGAGATCTACGGCCCCGAGTCGTCCGGTAAGACCACCGTCGCGCTGCACGCCGTGGCCAACGCCCAGCGCCAGGGCGGCATCGCCGCGTTCATCGACGCGGAGCACGCGCTGGACCCGGACTACGCCAAGAAGCTCGGCGTCGACACCGACGCGCTGCTCGTGTCGCAGCCGGACACCGGTGAGCAGGCGCTCGAGATCATGGACATGCTGATCCGCTCCGGCGCCATCGACATCATCGTCATCGACTCCGTCGCGGCGCTCGTGCCGAAGGCCGAGATCGAGGGCGAGATGGGCGACAGCCACGTCGGTCTCCAGGCCCGCCTCATGTCCCAGGCGCTCCGCAAGATCACCGGTGCGCTCAACGCGTCCGGCACCACCGCGATCTTCATCAACCAGCTGCGCGAGAAGATCGGCGTGTTCTTCGGCTCGCCCGAGACCACCACCGGTGGCAAGGCGCTCAAGTTCTACGCCTCGGTCCGCATGGACATCCGCCGCATCGAGACCCTGAAGGAGGGCTCGGACGCCGTCGGCAACCGGACCCGGGTCAAGATCGTCAAGAACAAGATGGCCCCGCCGTTCAAGCAGGCCGAGTTCGACATCCTGTACGGCGTCGGCATCTCCCGCGAGGGTGGCCTCATCGACATGGGCGTCGAGCACGGGTTCATCCGGAAGTCCGGCTCCTGGTTCACCTACGAGGGCGACCAGCTCGGCCAGGGCAAGGAGAACGCGCGCGGGTTCCTGCGCGACAACCCGGACCTCGCCGCGGAGATCGAGAAGAAGATCCTCGAGAAGCTCGGCATCGGTGCCAAGGTCGACGCGCCCGCCGGCGCGGAGGTGAAGGTCGACTTCTGATGTCGACCCGGCACGACCCGGCCGCCGCCGTCGACGCGGAGGCGGCCGGGGACGACTCGGCATGGCTCGACACCGCCCCGGCGCGCGAGTCGGCGTGGGACGACCTGTCCGACGGCGACGCGTCCGCCTGGGCGGGGCCGGGGGAGTCCCCGACGTCGGTCTGGGACGACGACGGGCCGGCCCCTGCCACGGTGTGGGACGACGACGCGCCGCCCCCTGCCACGGTGTGGGACGACGACGCGCCGGCCCCTGTCACGGTGTGGGACGACGACGCGCCGGCCCCTGCTCCCGCGCGGGACGACGACGCGGCGGGGTCGGCGTCGCCGCGGGGCGGTCGCTCCGCGGCTCCCGCTCCTGTCGCGGACGACGACGCCGCGGACGACGACGCGTGGGGGGACGGCTCCGGCACCGCCCCGCGGGCCGCGGCGCGCTCCCGCACCCCTGCACGCTCGCGCACTCCTGCGCCCACCGGGGCCCCTGCGGAGCGTGCGCCACGCCGTCGCCCGCGCACCGGCGGACGCGCGACCACTTCGGAGGAGCAGTCGCCCGAGGTCGCGGCCGTGGCGGCGCGGCTCGCCGAGATCGTGGCGCGGTCCGGGGGTGCCCGGCCGGCGCCCGTCGTCGCCACGCCCGCCGTCGCCCCCGGTGCCGTCGACCCGGGCGCCGTCGACCCGGGCCCCGTCGACCCGGGCACCGCCGACCCGGGCACCGCCGACCCGGGCGCCGTCGACCCGGGCGCCGCCGACGCCCCCGACTCGGCCCTCGGCCCCCGCCGGGGCGGCGCGCGCCGCCGCACCACCGGTCGACGCCGAGCGCCTGCGACCGAGCCGCCCGAGGCCGGTGCCGCCGCGGCCGACGCCGAGCCCGACCCCGAGTCCGTCGCCCGCGCGATCGCGCTGCGCCAGCTCACCGCGGCCCCGCGGAGCCGGTTCCAGCTCGCGGAGGCGATGGCAAAGCGCGACGTGCCCGAGGACGTCGCGGACCGCGTGCTCGACCGGTTCACCGAGGTCGGCCTGGTGGACGACGCGGCCTACGCCGAGGTCCTCGTGCGGAGCCGGCACGCCGAGCGGGGCATGTCCCGGCGGGCCCTCGCGATGGAGCTGCGCCGCAAGGGCGTCGACGACGAGGTGGCGCGCGAGGCCCTCGAGCAGGTGGACGACGCCGACGAGGAGCAGGCGGCCCGCGCGCTCGCCCGCAAGAAGCTCCGCGCGACCCGGGGCCTGGACCGCGAGGTCCGGCTGCGCCGCGCGTACGGCGCGCTCGGGCGCCGCGGGTACGGGGGGTCGCTCGTGTCGAGGGTCGTGCGCGAGGAGCTCGACGCCGAAGGCGCGGACGCAGCCGATCCCGGCGACGGTTGGACGGGCGGACTCGACCCGGCCTGACGGTCCGGCGTCCTCGGCGCGGCGCCGCGCGCCCGACCTCGCCGGTGCGGTCACCCGCATGGGGAACAATGGGGCCACTCGCGTCGCCGTCGACCCCGCACCCACCCGCGTGCCGCCCGCCCTGGGCCGCCGCGCCCGGGCGCGGGCGGAGACACGGCGCGCGAGCACCCCGGGCACGCAGCACCGCGGCCGCCCGGGCCAGCAGCAGCACCAGGGACCGGGAGCGTGGACGCATGCAGGACGTGGCGATCGTCGTCGGGCTGCTCGCCGCCTGCCTGGTCGCGCTCGTGCTCGTCCTCCTGGCGCGCCGCGAGGCCGCCGCCGTGCGCCGTCAGGCCCAGGACGACGTCCAGTCGATCCGGGACGAGGCCCGCACCGCCCTCGCGGACGCGCAGCGCCGGGAGGCCCGCGCGGCCGAGCGGGAGCAGCACGCCGCGACGGCCGAGCGGACGGCGACGGAGCAGGAACGCGCTGCTCGGACCGCGAACGAGGCGGCCGCCGACCTCCGCCGCCAGGCGGCCGAGCAGGCGGCGTCCGCCGCCGCGTCCGCCGCGGAGCGCCTGGCGACCGCCGAGCGGGAGGCCGCCCGCGTCGCCGCCGCGGCCGAGCGGGAGGCCGCCGACCAGCGGGCCACGGCCGAGCGCCAGGCGACCGAGCGGCTCGCCGCGGCCGCCCAGGAGGCCGCGGAGCGCCTGGAGGCGACGTCCGGCCTCACGGCGGCGGAGGCCCGGGCGGAGCTGCTCCGCCAGCTCACCGCCGAGGCGCAGACCGCGGCGGCCGCGACGGTCCGCCGGGTCGAGGCCCAGGCGCGCCGCACCGCCGACGCGCGGGTCCGCCGCGTCCTCGCCACCGCCGCGCAGCGCGCCGCCGTCCCGACGAGCAGCCAGGCCGCCGTGACGCTGCTGCCGCTGCCGTCGGACGAGATGAAGGGCCGCATCATCGGCAAGGAGGGCCGGAACATCCGGCTGTTCGAGGCCCTGACCGGCGTGAACGTGCTCGTCGACGAGACCCCGGGCACGGTCGTGCTGTCCTGCTTCGACGCGGACCGGCGCGAGGTCGCCCAGGTGGCGCTCGAGGCGCTGATGGCCGACGGCCGGATCAACCCGCAGCGGATCGAGGCGGCGTACGCGGAGGCGCAGGCCGGTGCGGACGAGCGCGCCGACGAGGCCGGGCACGCGGCCGCCGAGCGGGCCGGCGTGCGCGGGCTGGACCCGGAGCTCGTGCGGGTGCTCGGCCGGCTGCGGCTGCGCACGTCGTTCGGGCAGAACGTGCTGGAGCACCTGGTGGAGTCGGCGCTGATCGCCGCGCAGGTCGCGGGAGAGATCGGTGCCGACGTCGACGTCGCCCGCCGCGCGGCCCTGCTGCACGACCTCGGCAAGGCGCTCACCGGCGAGGTCCCCGGCACGCACGCGCAGGTCGGCGCGGCGCTGGCGGCGCGGCACGGCGAGTCGGAGGCCGTCGTGAACGGCATCGCGGCGCACCACGACGAGGTGCCTGCCGACACCGTCGAGGCGGTGCTGGTGCAGGTCGCGGACGCGATGTCCGCGGCCCGCCCGGGCGCCCGCCGCGAGGACACCGACCAGCACGTCGAGCGGCTGGAGCAGCTGGAGGAGCTCGTCGCGAGCCACGCCGGGGTCCGCCGGGCGCTCGCCATGGCGGCCGGCCGCGAGATGCGGGTGGTGGTCGAGCCGAGCGCGGTGCCGGACACGGAGATCGGCCGGCTGGCGGTGGAGATCGCCCGGCACATCGAGCAGGACCTGTCCTACCCGGGCGAGATCAAGGTGACCGTCGTCCGCGAGGTCCGCGCGAGCGCCACGGCGGGCTGACGCGGCCCGCGGGCTTCGCCGAGATAGGACCCCCGCGCCGAGATAGGACCCAGGACGGCCCTATCTCGGCGGAACGGCCCTATCTCGGCGGAACGGTCCTACCTCGGCGGGAGCACGCGGTCAGACCGTGCCGCCCGCGCGCGAGGCGAACCCGCCGGGCCCGCCCGGGCCGCCGACGCCGGCCGGAGCGATCGTCACGTCCCGCGCGACCTTCCCCGCCGTCTTCGCCCCACCGCGGCGCTGCAGCCACACGGCCAGCCGGGTCAGGGAGATGTTGACGACCAGGTAGATCCCGGCACCGACGACGAACAGCGCCACGTAGTACTTCTGCCCGAAGTACTGCGCGTTGGTCTGCATCGCCCGGAGCAGCTCGGGGTACCCGACGATGAAGCCGAGCGAGGAGTCCTTGAGCAGCACCACGAGCTGCGCGATGAGGCTCGGCAGCATCGTCCGCACCGCCTGGGGCAGCTGGACGAGCAGCAGCGTCTGCCACCGCGACAGCCCGATGGCGTACGCCGCCTCGCTCTGGCCCTTCGGGAGCGACGCCAGCCCGGCGCGCAGGATCTCGGCGATGATCGCCATGTTGTAGACCGTCAGGCCGAACACGACGGCGGCGAACGCGTCCCAGCCGAAGCCGAGCAGGCCGAACAGCATCATCAGCAGCACGGGCAGACCGCGGAACAGCTCGATGACGACCGTCGCGGGCGCGCGCAGCCAGGCGATCCGGGTGGTGCGCCACATCGCGAGCAGCAGCCCGAGGACGAGCGCGAGCGGGGCGGCGACGACCGCGGCGCGCAGGGTGGCACCCAGGCCGCGGACCACCATCGAGGTCCACACGGCCTCGGCGGACTGGTTCTTCGGCGGGTCGTAGAGCACGTCCCACCGGTCGGCGCCGAACAGGCCGCGGCCGTCGGCGTACCGGAACGCCAGCACGAGCAGGGCGACGACCAGCAGGCCGCCGACGACGGAGCCGATCCGCTCGCGCCGCCGGGCGACGGGTCCGGGCTCGTCGTACAGGACGGTGCTCATCGCGCGAACGCCACCTTCCGCTCGAGGACCCCGGCCAGGTAGCCGGCCGGGATGGTGATGACCAGGTAGAACAGCCCGACGCCGGCGAGCGCCAGCGTCGCCTCGGACGGGTTCGCCAGCGCGATCCGGCGACCGGAGGCCAGCAGCTCGACGACCGCGAAGCCCGCGGCCACGGAGGTGTTCTTGGTGAGGGCGATCAGCACGTTGATCAGCGGCGGGATCACCGACCGCACGGCCTGGGGGAGCACGACCAGCCCGAGCGTCTGCCCGAACGTGAGCCCGATCGCCCGGGCCGCCTCCGCCTGGCCGACGGGGACGCCGTTGATGCCGGACCGGATGGCCTCGCAGACGAACGCCGAGGTGTAGGCGGACAGCGCGATGACCGCGGTCCAGAACCCCAGCGGCGGCAGCACGCCGAACTGCGGCGCCACGAACACCAGGAAGAAGAACACCAGGGTGAGCGGGGTGTTGCGCAGCAGCTCGACGTAGGTCACGGCGAAGCCGCGCAGCGTCGCGAGCGGGGAGACGCGCATGGCGGCGAGCACCGTGCCCCAGACCAGGGCGAACGCCCCGGACAGGAGGGTGAGCTGCAGCGTCACGCGGAAGCCGCTCAGGTAGGCCGGCAGGTTGTCGGCGATCAGGTCCACGCGGGGGTCCTTGCCTTCGGGGGACGGCGGGGTCGACGGGCGTCGACGGCGCGGACGGGCCGCACGGCGCCCGGGAGCCGTGGCCCCCGGGCGCCGCGGCGCCGTCAGTAGCGGTCGACGGCGGGCGGCTCGGGCGTCGGCAGCACGGTGCCGGCGGTCGCCTCCCACGCGGCCGTCCAGGTGCCGTCCTCGTAGGACTGCTCGAGGACGTCGTTGATCCACATCCGGAAGTCGGTGTCGTCGAGCGCCAGGCCGATGCCGTAGGGCTCCTCGGTGAACGGCTCGCCCCGGACCTCGAACGCCGGGTCGTCGGCCGCGAAGCCGGCGAGGATCACGTTGTCGGTGCTGATGGCGTCGACCTGCCCGCCGCGCAGCGGCTCGAGGCAGTCGGAGTACGCGCCGAACGGCACGACCTCGGTGTCGGGGTAGTTCTCCAGCAGGTTCGCCTCGGGGGTGGACCCGGAGACCGTGCAGACCTTCTTGCCCGCGAGGTCGTCGGGGCCCTGGATGTCCTCGTTGTCGGCGAGCGTGAGGATCGACTGCCCGGCCTCGTAGTACGGGCCCGCGAACGACACGACCTGCTTGCGCTCGTCGTTGATCGTGTACGTCGCGACGACGATGTCGACCTGGCCGGACTCGATGAACGACTCGCGGTTGGCGGACACCGTCTCCTTCCACTCGATGCCGTCCTCGGGGATGCCGAGCGCGCCGGCGATGATCTTGCCGATCTCGACGTCGAAGCCCTCGGGCGTGCCGTCGGGGCCGACCAGGCCGAACAGCGGCTGGTCGAACTTGGTGCCGATCGTGATGGAGCCGGCGTCGGCGAGGGCCGCCATGGTCGAGCCCTCGGGGAAGTCCGAGGCCTCGACGTCGGAGACCTCGGGGGTCGAGCCGCCGTCGGCGTCGTCGGACCCGCCGCAGGCGGCGAGGGTCAGGACGGCGGCGGCGGCGAGGGCGATCGGGCCTGCGGTGCGGGTTCTCATGTCGGGCTCCTGGGTCGCGTCGGGTGCGGTGCGTCTCGGTCGGTGCCGGTCGGGGTTCGTGCGGGGTGGTGCGTGGTGCTGCGGGCGCGGGGGCGCCCGGGCTCAGTGGGTGAGGATCTTCGACAGGAAGTCGCGCGCCCGCTCGCTGCGCGGGGCGGTGAAGAACGTCTCGGGGTCCGCCTCCTCGACGATGGCGCCCCCGTCCATGAACACGACGCGGTCGGCGGCCCGGCGGGCGAAGCCCATCTCGTGCGTGACGACGACCATCGTCATGCCCTCGGCCGCGAGGGAGGTCATCACGTCGAGGACCTCGTTGATCATCTCGGGGTCGAGCGCGGAGGTCGGCTCGTCGAACAGCATGACCTTGGGCTCCATCGCCAGCGCGCGGGCGATCGCGACGCGCTGCTGCTGCCCGCCGGACAGCTGCGCGGGCAGCTTGTCCGCCTGGCTGGCGACGCCCACCCGCTCGAGGAGGGTCATCGCCCGCGCCTTGGCCTCGGCACCGCCGATCCGGCGGACCTTGCGCAGTCCGAGCGTGACGTTCTGCAGCACCGTGCGGTGCGCGAACAGGTTGAACGACTGGAACACCATGCCGACGTCGGCCCGGAGCCGGGCGAGCGCCCGGCCCTCGGCGGGCAGCGGCTCGCCGTCGACGGTGATCGTGCCGGACTCGATCGTCTCGAGCCGGTTGATCGTCCGGCACAGCGTGGACTTGCCGCTGCCGGACGGGCCGATCACGACGACGACCTCGCCGCGGCGCACGGTGAGGTTGACGTCCTGCAGCACGTGCAGCGCACCGAAGTGCTTCTCCACGTGCTCGAGGACGACGAGGGGCGCACCGGGGTGGGGTGCCGGGGACGCCGCCGGGTTGGGGGCCGGGGCCGGGTCGGGCTGTGCCATCCCTGGAACCTATGAGGCTCGTGTTACCCGCGCCACCTTTTGAGGTCACAGATCGGAAACAAGACGGTCATGTGGAGACCGGGGTGGAGTCATCGCTGCGGAGGGCGGCGAGCCGCGGACGTACCCTGGTCCGCGATGAGCACGACGACCCCGCCCCCCGTCCTCGTGGCCCCCGACGCCCCCACGTCGCCGGCCGGCGCGCCCGCGCGCACGTACCTGGTGAAGACCCTCGGGTGCCAGATGAACGTGCACGACTCCGAGCACATGGCCGGCATGCTCGAGCAGGCCGGCTACGTCGCCGCGTCGCCCGAGGCCGCGGCGGCCGAGGAGGCCGACGTCATCGTGATCAACACGTGCGCGGTGCGGGAGAACGCGGCCGACAAGCTGTACGGCAACCTCGGCCGGCTGGCCGGGACCAAGCGCGCCCGTCCGGGGATGCAGATCGCCGTCGGCGGCTGCCTGGCGCAGAAGGACCGCACGGGCATCGTCGAGCGCGCGCCGTGGGTCGACGTCGTGTTCGGCACGCACAACCTCGACGTGCTCCCGGTGCTCCTCGAGCGCGCCCGGCACAACGAGGCCGCCCAGGTCGAGATCGAGGAGTCCCTCAAGGTCTTCCCGTCGACGCTGCCGACCCGCCGCGAGTCCGCGTACGCGGGCTGGGTGTCGATCAGCGTCGGCTGCAACAACACCTGCACCTTCTGCATCGTGCCGCACCTGCGCGGCAAGGAGCGGGACCGTCGGCCGGGCGACGTGCTCGCCGAGGTCGCGGCGCTCGTGGACCAGGGCGCGATCGAGGTCACCCTGCTCGGCCAGAACGTGAACTCGTACGGCGTCGAGTTCGGCGACCGGGGCGCGTTCGCCAAGCTGCTGCGGGCGGCCGGGTCGATCGACGGCCTGGAGCGGCTGCGGTTCACCTCGCCGCACCCGGCGGCGTTCACGGACGACGTCATCGCCGCCATGGCCGAGACGCCGGCCGTCATGCCGAGCCTGCACATGCCGCTGCAGTCCGGCTCGGACCGGGTCCTGCGCGCGATGCGCCGTTCCTACCGGTCGGAGAAGTTCCTCGGCATCCTCGACCGGGTCCGCGCGCAGCTGCCGGACGCCGCGATCACCACGGACATCATCGTGGGCTTCCCGGGGGAGACCGAGGAGGACTTCGCCGAGACGCTGCGCGTGGTCGAGGCCTCGCGGTTCTCGTCGGCGTTCACGTTCCAGTACTCGCCGCGCCCCGGCACGCCGGCCGCCGACCTGCCCGACCAGCTGCCCAAGGCGGTCGTCCAGGAGCGGTACGAGCGGCTGATCGCGCTGCAGGACCGGATCGGCCTCGAGGAGGCGCAGCGGCAGGTCGGCCGCACGGTCGAGGTGCTGCTCGCCGAGGGCGAGGGGCGCAAGGACGGCGAGACCCGCCGGCTGTCCGGCCGCGCCGCGGACAACCGCCTCGTGCACCTCGCGCTGCCCGCCGGGCTGGCCGAGGCCGACGCGCCGCGCCCCGGCGACCTGGTCACGGTCGACGTCACGCACGCGGCCCCGCACCACCTGGTCGCCGACTCGGCGGCGCAGGACGGCACCTTCGCGGTGCGCCGGACCCGGGCGGGCGACGCCTGGGAGCGGCGGCAGGCGGGCGAGGACGACCACGCGCACGGCGGTGCTGGGGACGCGTGCGGGACGGGCGCAGCCTCGGGCGGGCCCGCGGCCCCGGTGCTGCTCGGCCTGCCGACCCTCGGGCGGCGCTGACCGCCGACCCGGTGCCGACCGCCGCTCAGACCTGCGGCGGCAGCAGCTGGTCGAACGAGGCGAAGCTCTGCACCCCGGTGCCGAGCCCGCAGGACAGCAGCTGGTCCAGCTGCTCGGCGGTCACGCCGTGCTCCAGGTCCGTCGAGACCTCGCTGTACACGGCGAGCTGGCCCTCCTCCTCGCGGAGGTAGAGCTTCGGCCAGATGCGCTCGCGGTTCCAGTCGTTGAGCGCGAGCGTCACCGCGCGGCGGCTGTCGACCGGGAGCTGCCGGTGCCAGCGGCCGCGCACCTGCAGGATCTCCCGCTGCTCGCCGAGCAGCAGGAACCAGAACCGGGAGTCGTTCCACACACCGGTCAGGTCGCCGTCCTCGTCGACGCGGAAGTGGTAGCCGCGGGACGACAGCGCCGAGGCGACCCGGTCGCGGGTCAGCGGCGTCGGCCGGGCCTGCAGCGGCACCCGGCGCTGCGGCGCGGGGGCGGCGGCGCGCTCGCCGAGCACCCGGGACAGCCAGCCCGGCGTGCGGGGCGCGGTCACGGGGCCACCGCCGCGGGGTCGGGGTAGAGCTCGTCGATCGCGTCGAAGAACGTGCTCGACGTGGACAGGCCGCAGAACAGGATCTGGCTCAGCTGCTCGTCGGTCGCGCCGTGCTCCAGGTCGGTGGAGACCTCGGCGACGACGTGCACCATCCCGTTGTCGCGGACCCGCACGTACGCCTTCGGCCAGATGCGCTCGGCGTTCCACTCGGTGCAGGCGTCGAGCACCTCCTCGAGCCGCTCGATCGCGATCTCGCGGTTCCACTGCCCGCGCACCTGGACGATCTCCTGGTGCTCGCCGAACAGGAAGAAGTAGAACAGCCGGCCTCGCCACAGCCCGCCGAGGTCGCCGTCGTCGTCGGTGAAGTAGTGGAAGTCGTTCCGCTCGAACCAGCGCACGATCCGGTCGGTGCTCAGCGGGGTGGGCCGGCCGTCGTCGACGGACACGCCGCCGGGTTCCGAGCCGCGCGCGCCGCCCCGACCCGGGTTGGCGGGGACCGGCGCGGCCTCGCGACCGCTCGCCGGGCGGCCCGGTCCGCGGCGGGGGCGGCGGTTCCCGAACAGACCCATGCGCACACCATACGCGCGGGCGCCGACGCCGCCAGCGTGGTCACCCTCCGTTCACCGGATCGGACATCTCGGGCGGCTGGGTGCTCGCGCGATCGGGTTAGGCTCGTCCCGGACGGCGCCGTGCGCGCCCACCACCAGCACCGACGCGACCAGCGGGGCCGACGGGCGCCCCGCGCGACACCCACGAGGACGCCATGGGTTTCTTCACCAAGCCGGACGCCGCGGCGGCCGGTCCCGCGCTGCAGCCGCTGTCCCACCAGCGGGTCATCGACGTGCTCGACGCTCGCGAGATGAACTACGGGGTCGACGACGACGGCGACATCGGCGGCTACTGGGACGGCCACCTGTTCTACTTCTTCCGGCTCGGCGGCCAGCAGGAGTACCTGCAGACCCGCGGCCGGTGGAACCGCAAGGTCGGGATCGACCAGTACGCGCGCGTGGTCGACCTGGTGAACACCTGGAACTCCGAGAAGCTGTGGCCGAAGGGCTACGTGCGGGCCGAGGACGACGTCGTCGGCGTGTACGCCGAGCACACGGTCGACTACGAGCACGGCGCGACCGACGAGCAGATCGACCTGCACCTCGCGTGCGGCATCACCACCGCGCTGAGCCTGTTCGAGCACCTCGACGAGCAGTTCCCGGCCGAGGCCGCCGCGGCGAAGGCCGCCGAGGCCGCGGCCTCCGGGGAGTGACCCGGCGCCGATGACGGACCCCGCCGCGCGGGCGTTCCAGGTCGACCTGCACGGCGTGGTCGACCTGCTCGCCCGGCACCTGTACTCCGGCCCCCGGGTCTACCTGCGCGAGCTGCTGCAGAACGGCGTCGACGCGATCACCGCGCGCCGCGCCGAGGACCCGGGGTGCCCGGCGACCGTCCGGCTGCGGCCGCTGCCGGACGGCTCGCTGCTCGTCACCGACTCCGGGGTGGGCCTGACCCGCGCCGAGGCCGAGGAGCTGCTCGCGACCGTCGGCCGGTCGTCCAAGCGCGACCTCGACCTCGGCGTCGGTCGCGAGGAGTTCCTCGGGCAGTTCGGCATCGGCCTGCTGTCGGCGTTCATGGTGGCCGACCGGATCGAGCTGGTGTCCCGGTCAGCCCGGGACCCGCTGGCCCCTGCGGTCCGCTGGCGTGGGCACGCCGACGGGTCGTACGACCTCGTCGAGCTGCCGGACGCCGACCTGCCGGCGGGCAGCACGGTGCGGCTCCGGCCGCGGCGGGACCTCGAGCACTGGCTGGCGGGGGAGACGGTCGCGGCGCTCGCCGCGGAGTTCGGCTCGCTGCTGCCGGTCGACGTGGCGGTGGAGGTGCCGCTGGGGACCGCCCCCGCGGCCGCGCCGGGCGATGCTGACCCGGCCGACGACCTGCCCGCCGACGGCGGTCCGCGCCCCGGGCACGTCTGGCGTCGCATCTCGGCGCCCGAGGAGCCCTGGGCGCGCGAGCACCCGGACGAGGCCGCCCGCGCGCAGGCGCTGGCCCGGTACTGCGAGCAGACCCTCGGCTTCACGCCGCTCGCCAGCATCGACCTGTCGGTCCCGCTGGCCGGGGTCACCGGGGTGGCGTTCGTGCTGCCCGCCGCGGTCCCGCCGGGCGGCGGCGGCTCGCACCGGGTCTACCTCAAGCGGATGCTGCTCGGCACGCGCGTCGACGGGCTGCTGCCCGAGTGGGCGTTCTTCGTCCGGTGCGTCATCGACGCCTCGGGCCTGCGCCCGACCGCCTCCCGCGAGGCGCTGTACACGGACGAGGTGCTGCTGGCGACGCAGGAGGCGCTCGCGGACGCGGTCCGGTCCTGGACGCTGCGCACCCTGGAGTCGTCGACCGCCCTCGCGCGGCAGTTCGTGAGCACGCACCACCTGGCGGTGCGCTCGCTCGCCCTGACCGACGACACGATGCTCGACCTCGCGGCGCGGATCCTGCCCTACGAGACGACCGACGGGACGCTCACCCTCGCCGAGGTCGCGGCCGAGCACGGGCAGGTGGTGTTCGCCCCGACGCTCGAGGAGTACCGGCGGATCGCCCCGGTCGCCCGCGCGCAGGGCCTGGCCGTGGTGAACGCGGGGTACGTCTACGACGCGGACCTGCTCGCGCGGCTCGCGGCGCGCGGGCCCGGGCGCGGGCTCGGCGAGGTCCGGCCGCTCGGCGCCGGCGACATCGCGCAGGTGCTCGCACCGGTGGCGCCGGAGCGCGAGCTCGCGACCCTCGACGCGGTGCGGGCGGGCGGCGAGGTGCTGCGGCCCCTCGACACCGAGCTCGTGCTGCGGACGTTCGAGCCCGCCGAGCTGCCCGCCGTCCTGCTGCACGACCGGGACGGCGACCACCAGCGCGACCTGCAGGCGGCGATGGCCGAGGCCGACGACGTGTGGAGCGACGTGCTCGCGGGCTTCGCCGCGCCCGCCGCCGCGCGCCGGCTGGTGCTCAACGACGCCAGCCCGCTGGTGCGCGACCTGCTCGACGCGCCGCCGGGCGAGGTGGTCGCCGCGGGGCTGCGGTCGCTGTACGTGTCCGCCCTCCTGCTGTCCGGCGAGCCGCTGCGCGCGCGGGACTCGGAGCTGATGACCGGCTCGATGTCGGTGCTGCTGCGGGCCGGGCTGGCCGGGTCCGGCGCGGGCCCGCGGGGCGGCGCCGACGAGGGGGTGCCGGGCGGGCTGTCCGGCGCCGACGACGAGGCGGCCGGGGGACCGGCCGGGGAGGAGCGCGCGTGACGCGCACGCTGGACGAGGCCAACCGCGAGATCACCCGCGTGCGGCAGATGCCGTACGGGCTGGCCCGGTCCCAGGCCGCCGAGCGCCAGGTGCGTCTCGTCGACGCCGAGGGCCCGGACGCCGCTCGCGCCTACGCGCTCGGCACGCTGGTCGAGGCGTACCAGTGGGGCGGCGAGGTCGACCGGTCGTTCGTCGCGTTCGCGCGGCTGCTGCGCTGGTACGACGAGCACCCCGAGCACTTCGACGCGCACGACCGGCACGGCCTGTTCTGGTCGTTCAAGTGGATGATCTCCGGGCTCGCGGACTTCCCGACGGTGCCCGCCGAGCAGATCGACCGCACCCTCGCGGACATGGAGCGCCGGTACGCCCTGGCCGGGAACGGCATGGACGCGGTCGCCTACGAGCGGTTCGCGTGGGCCCGGCAGCGCGGCGCCGCCGACGTCGAGGCCGCGTACCAGGCGTGGATCGCCACCCCGCGCGACGACTTCTCCCAGTGCGAGGCGTGCGACCCCGGCGACCGCGCCGCGTGGCTCATCGGCACCGACCGGGCCGAGGAGGGCATCCGGATCATCGAGCAGACGCTCGCCGAGGACCCGTCCTGCGCGTCCGAGCCCGCGGACATGCTGTCGTACCTCGCGGAGGCCTACCTGGACCAGGGCCGGCCGCGCGACGCCGCCCGGACGCACCGGCGCGCCGTCGCGGCGCTCGCGGAGGCCGAGTCCGACATGGTCGGCGCCCGCGGTCGCCGGGTGCGGCTGCTGGCGCGCGGCGGGCAGGCGGAGCGGGCCGTCCGGGCGATCGAGGCGGACCAGCAGTACCTCACCGGCGGGGACACGCCGTACTCGCGGCTGGCGTTCGCGCGGCTGGTGGGCGCGGCGACGCACGTCCTGCGCTCGGCCGGGCGGGGCGACCTCCCGGTGCGGCTGACCGCCGTGCCGGCGACGACCGTGGCCGAGCTCGACGACTGGCTGCGGTCCGAGGCGACGGCGCTGGCGAAGCAGTTCGACGCCCGCAACGGGACGGGCGCCGAGAGCGAGTCGGTGGCCCGCGCGTGGGCGACGGAGCCGGCTGCGGACACGCTGGACCTCGACGTGCTCCCGCGGGGCCTGGCGGCGCGCGGCGGCGCGGTGTCGGCCGCGGGCGGGTCGGGCGGCGCCGCCGCGGCGCGCGACGGGGCGGGTGCCGGGACGAGCGCGGACGGCGCGGCTCCCGCCGACGCGCGGCGTGCCGCCCCGGCCGACCCGGCGGCGCTGGTCGCGGAGGCCGAGCGCCTCGCCGGGACCGGCGACCTGGAGTCCGCGGCCGGTGCCTACCTCGACGCCGCGGTCGCGTTCGAGGGCGCGGGCCTGCTGACCGAGTCCGGCTTCGGCTACGCGGAGGCCGCGCACTGCGCTCAGGTGCTCGGCGACGACGACGGCGCGGCCTCCGGCTACGCCGCGGCGGTCGCCCGGCTCCGGGCCGCGGACGTCCCCGCCACGGTCGTGGCGCCGGTGGTCGTCGCGTGGGCCGGCGCCGCCGCGGTGACCGGCCAGGCCGAGGCCGTGCTCGCGGAGGCGGACGGCCTGCTGCTCCGGCTGACGGCGGACGCTGCACCGGGCGACGACGACCGGGCCCCGGAGCTCGTCGCCCGCGAGCAGGCCGAGCACCGCCGCGCCGCCGCCGACCTGGACGACGCGGCCGCCCGGCTGCTGGCGACGCTCGGCGGGCCGGAGCGCAGCGCCGCCGCTGCCACCCGCGCGCAGTCGGCGGCCGAGGCCTACGCCGGCCTCGGCGCGCTCGCGGACGCCGCGCACGCGTTCTGGCTCGCCGGGCGGCTGCACGACGACCTCGGCCGCGTCGAGGACGCGGTGTGGCACCTGGAGTCGGCGATGGAGGGGTTCCAGGCCGCGCGCCAGCGGGCCCCGCACGGCGAGGTGGCGAACGCCCTGGTCGACGTCCTGCGCCGCTCGGGCCAGGACGCCCGCGCTGACGACCTGGCCCGCGCCCTGACCACCTGACCCCGCCTCCGCGAGCCTCATCGCCGAGTCTGCACCTCTCGACTGTGTGCCGGCCCAGGCCGACAGCCCGACTTTGCAGTCTCGGCGAGACGGGCTGCGGAGGGGCGGGGCTCGGCGGGATACGGTGCCGGGGTGAGCCTGGCCGTGGTGTTCCTGCCCGACACCGCCCTGCTCGTCCCCGGGGCCGCCGGGCGGGCCGACCCCGCCGCCGGGCTGCGGGACGCGGCGGTGGCGGCGCTCGCGGACCTCGCCGGAGGGGACGACGGGGACCCGGGCGTCGGGCGGGTGGTCGTGATCGCGCCGGCGCGTCGCGGCCGGTTCCTGCCGCACCCCGTCGCGCCCGGGCTCGGTGGCGCGGGGCTCGACCTGCCCGACCTCGCGCCGCCCGCCCTCGACGGCGCCCCGCGCGCGGACGTGCCCGCGTCGGTCGCGCTCGTGCTGCTGCGCGCCGCCGGGGTGGCCGCGCCGGTCGACGTGGTCGAGATCGACCGCGCCGCCGACCACGTCGTCGCCGCCCACGACTCCTCCGCCGCCCCGAGCGCGGTCGTGGTCGTCGGGTCGCTCAGCGCCCGGCACGGACCCGACGCCCCGCTCGCGGACGACCCGCGCGCCCCCGCCGTGGACGACGCCCTGCTCGCCGCCCTCGCCGAGGGGCCCGCCGCACTGGCCCGCGCGCTCGACGACCTCGGGGCCGACGGCGCGCGCGACCTGGCCGTCTCGGGCCGGGCCCCGTGGCGGACCGCCCTGGCGCTGCTCCCCGCGGGCGCGCTCGCCGAGGCCGCCACCGTGCACCCCGAGGTCGTGGCGGGCGCCCAGCACGTCGTCGCCGCCTGGCGGCTCGCCGACCCCGCGGCCCCCGCGGCGCCCGCCGACCCCGTCGCCTACGCCGGCTCGACCGTCCGCGCCCCGCATTACCGTCCCGTCCCGCACCACCCCGAGGAGCCCCGTTGACCGTCGTCGTCGCCGTGGTCGGCCCGACCGCGACCGGCAAGTCCGACCTGGGCGTCGCCCTCGCGGAGCACCTGGACGGCGAGGTCGTGAACGCCGACGCGCTGCAGCTCTACCGGGGCCTGGACATCGGCACCGCCAAGCTCGCCGTCGCGGAGCGCCGTGGCGTCCCGCACCACCTGCTCGACGTGCTCGACCCGCACGAGGACGCCACGGTCGCCGCGTACCAGCGCGACGCCCGCGCGGCGCTCGCCGACATCGCCGCCCGCGGCCGCCGGCCGGTGGTGGTGGGCGGGTCGGGGCTGTACGTGCGGTCCCTGCTGGACCGGATCGAGTTCCCCGGCACCGACCCGGAGGTCCGCGCCGCGCTGGAGGCCCGGGTCGAGACCGAGGGCGCCCGCGCCCTGCACGCCGAGCTCGCCGCCGCCGACCCGGTCGCCGCGGAGAACATCGGCCCGCGCAACGCCCGCCGGATCGTCCGGGCGCTGGAGGTCATCGCGCTCACGGGGCGGCCGTACTCGGCGAACCTGCCCGGTCACGACTACGAGGTCCCCGCCGTGCAGATCGGCCTGGACTGCGACCGCGCCGAGCTCGACGAGCGGGTGCAGGCGCGGGTCGACCGGATGTGGGCCGCCGGGCTCGTCGACGAGGTGCGCGGCCTGGTCGGGCGCGGCATCGGCCGCACGGCCTCCCGCGCCGTCGGCTACGCCGAGGTGCTGTCCACCCTGCGGGGCGAGATCTCCGAGGACGAGGCCCGCGCCCAGGTGGTCGCCGGCACCCGGCGGCTGGCCCGCAAGCAGATGGGCTGGTTCGGCCGCGACCCGCGGGTGCACTGGCTCGACGCGCAGGACCCGGATCTCGTCGACCGGGCCCTCGCGCTCGTCCGGGCGGCCGACGCCGGGGAGCTGGGGCTCGCCACGGACGACCCGGCGCCGCGCCGTAGTCTGGGGTCATGACCGCCCCCGCCGCGTCCCCGGCCGCCCGCGCCCTGCCCGACACGGTCGCGGCGCTGCGCGTGACCAAGGGCCACGGCACGCAGAACGACTTCGTGCTGCTCGACGGCCGGACCGGGATCGCGCTGGACGCCGACCTGGTCCGCGCGCTCGCCGACCGTCGCGCGGGGATCGGCGGCGACGGGGTCATCCGGCTCGTCGCCAGCGCGGAGCTGCCCGAGGGCGCCGCGGTGCTCGCGGAGGACCCGGCCGCCACGTGGTTCATGGACTACCGCAACGCCGACGGGTCGATCGCGGAGATGTGCGGCAACGGCGTGCGGGTCGTCGCGGAGTACGCCCGCGCGCTCGGCCTGTGGGACCCCGCGGCGGGCGAGCTCGTGCTGGGCACCCGCGCCGGCGTGCGGCGCGTCCGGGAGGCCGCCGGCCCCGCGGGCGAGACCTGGTACGCCGTCGACATGGGGGAGTGGCGGCTGCCGGGCGGGCCCGAGGCGGCCGCCGCGGGCGCGGACGCCCAGGTGGACGTCCCGGGCCTGCCGGTGCCGCGCCCCGCGCTCAGCGTCGACCTGGGCAACCCGCACACGGTGCTGGCGCTCGCGGACGACGCCGAGCTGGCCGCCGCCGACCTCACCCGGGCCCCCGCGGTCGACCCGGTGCCGCCGCACGGCACGAACGTCGAGCTGGTCGTCCCGCTCGGGGAGCAGCGGCTCCCGGACGGCACGGTCGTCGGCCGGGTGCGGATGCGCGTGCACGAGCGCGGCGTCGGCGAGACCCGGTCCTGCGGCACCGGCGCGTGCGCCGCGGCGCTCGCGGTGCGGGCGTGGGCCGGGCCGCAGGCGCCGGACGTCTGGCTGGTGGACGTGCCCGGCGGGACCGTGCGGGTCGCGGCCCTGCCGGACGGCCACGTCGAGCTCGCCGGCCCGGCGGTCCTCGTCGCGGACCTCGACGTCGACCCGGCCGCGCTGTCCCGCTGACCGCGCCCGCGTCCCCGTCCGGCGACGGAACACCCCGGCCCGCGGCCGCGTTGCACCCCGCGTGACCGACACGTCGACCGCCGCCGCCCTGACGGCCGAGGACCTGCGCCGCCCCCTGGGCCGCGACGCGACGTTCCTCCAGCTGTCGTCCGGCTTCTGCGCACCGTGCCGGGCCACCCGCCGGGTGCTGGAGCGGGTCGTGGCGACCCAGGACGGCGTCGCGCACGTCGAGGTCGACGTCGCGCACCGGGCCGACCTGGCGGAGCGGTTCGCCGTCACCGAGACCCCGACGACGGTGCTGCTCGACGCCGCTGGCTTCCCGACCCTGACCGTGACCGGCGTGCCGTCGCTCGCGCAGGCCCGCGCCGCGGTCGCGGCGGTGCGCGAGGGCTGAACCTCAGCCCGCCGCGACCACCCGCAGCACCCGGAACCCCCGCGCGGTCGCGACCCGGTCCACCGCCGCGGCCCCGTCGAGCTCCGTCGCCAGCCAGCGCAGCAGCGAGTCCGACCCGAGGTTCTTCGCCACCACCAGGTACGCCTCGCCGCCCGGGACCAGCCGGCGGAGCCACTGCCGCAGCATCGCGTGCAGCGTCTCCTTGCCGACCCGGATCGGCGGGTTCGACCAGATGGCGGCGAACCGCACGTCGTCGGGCACGTCCTCGGGTCGCGCCGCCGTCAGCCCGTCGACCCCGAGCCGCGCCGCGTTCCGCCGGGTCAGGTCGAGTGCCCGCTCGTTCACGTCGACGGCCCACACCCGCGCGTGCGGGGCGAGCAGGCCGAGGCTGAGCGCGACCGGCCCCCAGCCGCAGCCGAGGTCGAGCAGGTCGCCGTCGCGGGGCGGGTCGGGCACGTGCTGCAGCAGCACCTCGGTCCCGCCGTCCAGGTGGTCGGGGGAGAACACGCCGCCGGCGGTCTCGACCTCGACGTCCCGGCCCGCGAGGTGCACGGTGCGGGCCCGGCGCTCGTCGGGGGAGGCGGGCTCGGCGGTGAAGTAGTGCTCGGTGCCGGTCACGCCGCGACCCTACCGGCCCGCCCCGGCGCACCGTCCGCCCGTGGCGAATAGCCTCGCGCCCGCCCCCGCGGCGCGCGACACTGGTACCCGGGCCGCCGACGACGGCCGCCCGCCGCCGACAGCGAAGGAACCGCGTGAACGACCCCCAGAACCCCACGACTCGCGAGCAGGACGTCCCGGAGACCGAGGTGGACGCGCAGCAGGCCGCGCGCGACGCCCAGCGGGTCGCCGACGACGTCGTGGCACGCGTGCTCGCGCGGGCGGGCACGGCGGTCCACGACGGCGCGACCGTCCACACCACCTACGACGGCGAGCAGCTCGACCTGGAGGAGCGCACGTCGCTGCGCCGGGTGGCGGGGCTGTCCACCGAGCTCCAGGACGTCACCGAGGTCGAGTACCGGCAGCTGCGCCTCGAGCGCGTCGTGCTGGTCGGCCTCTGGGGCGGCGGGGGCGTCACCCAGGAGAGCGCCGAGATCTCGCTGCGCGAGCTCGCCGCCCTGGCCGAGACCGCGGGCTCGCAGGTGCTCGACGGCCTGCTGCAGCGCCGGCAGAACCCCGACCCGGGCACGTACCTCGGCTCCGGCAAGGCGGCGGAGCTCGCGGGCGTGGTGCTGGCCGTCGGCGCGGACACCGTGGTCGTCGACGGCGAGCTCGCCCCGTCCCAGCGCCGCGCGCTGGAGGACGTGGTGAAGGTCAAGGTCGTCGACCGCACCGCGCTGATCCTCGACATCTTCGCCCAGCACGCCAAGTCCCGGGAGGGCAAGGCCCAGGTCGAGCTCGCGCAGCTCGAGTACCTGCTGCCGCGCCTGCGCGGCTGGGGCGACTCGATGTCCCGGCAGGCCGGTGGCCAGGTCGGCGGCGCCGGCGCCGGCATGGGCTCGCGCGGACCCGGTGAGACGAAGATCGAGCTGGACCGCCGCCGCATCCGCGACCGGATGGCCAAGCTGCGCCGCGAGATCGCCGCGATGGAGCCGGCCCGTGCCACCAAGCGGGCGTCCCGGAAGAAGAACGCGATCCCGTCGGTCGCGATCGCCGGGTACACCAACGCGGGCAAGTCCTCGCTGCTCAACCGGCTCACCGACGCCGGCGTCCTGGTGGAGAACGCGCTGTTCGCCACCCTGGACCCGACGGTGCGGCGCGCCCAGGCCGCGGACGGCCGCGTGTTCACGCTCGCGGACACCGTCGGCTTCGTCCGGAACCTGCCGCACCAGCTGGTCGAGGCGTTCCGGTCGACGCTCGAGGAGGTCGCCGACGCCGACCTGGTGCTGCACGTCGTCGACGCGTCGCACCCGGACCCGGAGGGGCAGATCGCCGCGGTGCGGCACGTGTTCGCCGACATCCCGGGCGCCATGGACGTGCCCGAGATCATCGTGCTCAACAAGGCCGACCTGGCCGAGCCCGAGGCCGTGGCCCGGCTGCGCTCGCGGGAGCACGGTGCCGTCGTGGTCTCCGCGCACACCGGCGAGGGCATCGAGGAGCTGCAGGCGGTCATCGCCGACCAGCTGCCGCGCCCGGGCGTGACGGTCGACCTGGTGATCCCGTACGACCGCGGCGACCTGGTGCACCGGGTGCACGAGACGGGCGAGATCGACGCCGAGGAGCACACGCCGCAGGGCACCGCGCTCCGCGGCCGGGTCGACCAGGCGCTGGCGACCGAGCTCGCCGCAGCGGCCGTCGAGCGCGGCTGAGGCCCCGCGCGGGGACCCTCCGCGTGCCGGAGGTGTCCCCGCGCCCGACTACCCTGTCCGGGTGCCCGATCCCGCTCCCGACGTCGACCACCTGCTCGACGTGGCGGTCGCGGCGCTCGGCGGCTCGCCCCGCGAGGGCCAGCGCCGGATGGCGAACCAGGTCGCCGAGGCGGTCGAGAAGGGCGAGCACCTGCTCGTCCAGGCCGGCACCGGCACCGGGAAGTCGCTCGGGTACCTGGTGCCCTCCGTGCGGCACGCCGTGGTCGCCGACGAGCGGGTGGTCGTGTCGACCGCGACGCTCGCGCTCCAGCGCCAGGTGATGACCCGCGACCTGCCGCTGGTCGCGGACGCGCTCGCCCCCGAGCTGCCCCGCAAGCCCCGGATCGCGCTGCTCAAGGGCTGGCACAACTACGTGTGCGTGCACAAGACGTCGGGCGGCTACCCGCCGGACGACCAGGGCATGCTGTTCGACCTCGGGGACCGCGGCGCGGCCGAGCACCCGTCCACGACCGACCCCGCCGACGGCGAGGACGCGGGCAAGGAGTCGCTCGGCGCGCAGGTGGTCCGGCTGCGGGAGTGGGCCGAGGAGACCGAGACCGGCGACCGCGACGACCTGGTCCCCGGCGTGACCGACCGGGCGTGGCGCCAGGTGTCGGTCACGTCGCTGGAGTGCCTGGGCCAGCGCTGCCCGCTGCTCGAGGAGTGCTTCCCGGAGCGCGCCCGCGCCGCCGCCCGGTCCGCCGACGTCGTGGTGACGAACCACGCGATGCTCGGCGTGGCGGCGTCCGGCTCGCCGCACGTGCTGCCCGAGCACCAGGTGCTGGTCGTCGACGAGGCACACGAGCTCGCCGACCGGGTCACCGCCCAGTCCACGGCCGAGCTGTCCGTCGGCAGCGTCGAGCACGCGGGCCGGATGGCGCGCCGGCACGGCGGCATCGCGACCACCGAGCTCGACTCGGCGGCGACCGCCCTCGGCGCCGCGCTGATCCACCTGCCCGAGGGTCGGTTCACCCAGGGGCTCCCGGAGGGCACCCGGCAGGCGGTCGCGATGGTGCGCGACGCGGCGCGCGGCCTGCTGTCGGCGCTGCGCCCCGAGAAGCCCGCGGCGGGCGAGGCAGCACCGGCGGACAGCGGGCTGAAGATCGCGACGTCGTCCGTGCTCGCCCTGTTCGAGGTCGCCGAGCGGATGGCCGCCGAGGCCGACGACCAGCGGTACACGGTGCTGTGGTGCTCCCGCGCCGAGCGCGACGGCGCCACCCGGCTGTACGCCGCGCCGCTCGCCGTGAACGGGCTGATCCGGACGCACCTGCTGTCCGGGCGCGCGTCGGTGCTGACCTCGGCGACGCTGAGCCTCGGCGGCGAGTTCCGGTCGATGGCCCGCAGCATCGGGCTGGAGGGCGCGGGCGAGGCGGCCGCGGCGACCGCGACGGCAGCGACCGTCGCGGTGTCGGCGCCGGGCGGCAGCGAGGGCACCACGCTGGACGTGCCGAAGCCGGCGGCGAGCCCGGCCCCCGCGTCGCTGCCGTGGCACGGCGTCGACGTCGGCAGCCCGTTCGACTACCCGAGGCAGGGCATCCTCTACATCGCCCGCCGCCTGCCGCCCCCGGGGCGCGAGCCCGCCACCGACGCGCAGCTCGACGAGATCGAGGCGCTGATCACCGCCGCGGGCGGCCGCACGCTCGGCCTGTTCTCCTCCCGCCGGGCCGCGGTCGCGGTCGGCGAGGCGATGCGCGAGCGGCTCGACGTCCCGGTGCTCGTGCAGGGCGAGGACCAGCTCCCGACGCTCGTGAAGCAGTTCGCCGCCGACGAGCCGACCTGCCTGTTCGGCACCCTGTCGCTCTGGCAGGGCGTCGACGTGCCGGGGCGGTCGAACCAGCTCGTGATCATCGACCGCATCCCGTTCCCGCGGCCGGACGACCCGGTGAAGTCGGCCCGGTCGGAGGCGGTGGCGGCCTCCGGCGGCAACGGCTTCATGTCGGTGGCGGCGACGCACGCCGCGCTGCTGCTCGCCCAGGGCGCGGGGCGGCTGATCCGGTCGACGGGGGACCGGGGCGTCGTCGCGGTGCTCGACCCCCGGCTGTCGACGGCCCGGTACGGGGAGTTCCTCACGCGGTCGCTGCCGGCGTTCTGGCGGACGACCGACCGCGAGGTGGCCCTGGGGGCGCTCCGCCGGCTCGCGGCGCCCGCGCCGACCGCCTGACCAGGGCGTCCGCGGCCCCGCGACGCGCCCGGGGCCCCCGCCCGGGGCGCGCCCGGGCGGGTGGGCCCGCTAGCCTCGTGACCAGCGCGCCGACCGGCGCGCGAGCACGGGCAGCACGTACGGGAGGACCGCCGTGAGCGAGCAGATCGACGACGTCGAGGGCGACGAGCTGGGTCTGGTGGGCACGCCCCTGCAGCCCCGCCGCACCACCAAGCTGGCGGTCGTCGGCGCGGGCGCGGTCGGGTCGACCATGGCCTACGCGGCGCTCATGCGCGGCGCGGCCCGCAGCGTCGTGCTCTACGACATCAACAAGGCGAAGGTCGAGGCCGAGGCGCTGGACCTCGGGCACGGCATCCAGTTCATGCCGATGGCCGAGGTCATCGGGTCGGACGACATCGCCGCGTGCGCCGACGCCGACGTCGTCATGATCACCGCGGGCGCCAAGCAGAAGCCCGGGCAGACCCGGATCGACCTGGCCGAGGCGACCATCGCCCTGGTCAAGAAGATCCTGCCCTCGCTCGTCGAGGTCGCGCCGAACGCCGTGTACGTGATGGTGACGAACCCGGTCGACATCGTCACGTACGCCGCCCTGAAGTTCTCCGGCCTGCCGCCGACGCAGCTGTTCGGGTCCGGCACGGTGCTCGACTCCTCGCGGCTGCGGTACCTCATCGCGCAGTACACCGGCGTCGCCGTGCAGAACGTGCACGCCTACATCGCGGGCGAGCACGGCGACACCGAGCTGCCGCTGTGGTCCTCGGCGACCATCGGCGGCGTGCCGATCCTCGACTGGAACGCGATCGAGGGCCACGTGCCGCTCACCCACGAGGTCCGCGAGTCGATCGCCCGCGAGGTCGTCGACTCGGCCTACCGGATCATCGCCGGCAAGGGCGCGACGAACTACGCGGTGGCGCTCGCGGGCTCGCGGATCATCGAGGCGATCGTCAAGGACGAGCGCCGCATCCTGCCGGTGTCGTCGCTGCTCGACGGCTACCACGGGATCAGCGACGTCTGCCTGTCGGTCCCGTCGATCGTCGGGCGCTCCGGCGTCGGCGAGCGGCTGCAGGTCCCGATGTCGACCGACGAGCTCGCGGGGCTCCGCCGCTCGGGCGAGCAGCTGCGCGCGGTCGCCCGCCGGTTCGGGCTCTAGGCGGTGCGCGGACGCGGCACCCGCACGTGCGGGTGCCGCACCGCCGTCGCGGCCTCGCGCAGCGCCGCCAGCGCGGCGACCACGGCGGGCACCCGCGCGGTGCCCGCCTCGCCGACGGCCTCCACGAGCCGCGCGGCGCCGGGCCGGGCGGGGTGCACCGTGACGCCCGGGTGCGGCAGCGCGGCCAGCGCCAGGCCCGGCAGGGTCGCCACGCCGAGCCCGGCCCGGACCAGGCCGAGCACCGCCAGGTAGTCGTCGGTCGCGAAGTCGACCCGCGGGGCGAAGCCGGCGCGGGCGCAGGTGCCGACGAGCTGCGCGCGGCACTGCGGGCAGCCCGCGATCCACGGCCGGTCGGCCAGGCCGGCGAGGTCGACCGGCTCGCCGGCGGCGCGGCCGTCGGACGCGGGCAGCACGACGAGCACCTCGTCCCGCAGCAGGGGGACGCGCCGCAGCCGGTCGTCGTCCGCCGGGCGCGGGTCCGGCAGCGCGTCGCGGAACGTCACGGCGACGTCCACCCGGCCGGCGGCGAGCTCGGCCAGCGCCTCCGGCGGCTCCGCCTCCACGAGCGTGACCCCGATCCCCGGGTGGGCGGTGCGCAGCGCGGCGAGCGCGCTCGGGAGCAGCGTGGCCGCAGCCGAGGGGAACGCGGCGACCCGGACCCGGCCGGCGCGCAGGCTGGCGACGGCCGCGACCTCCTCCAGGGTCGCGTCCAGCGCGGACTGGACGGCCGACGCGTTGCGGGCGAGCACCTGACCGGCCTCGGTCAGCCGGACCCCGCGCCCGGCGCGCACCACGACCGGCGTGCCCACCAGCCGCTCGACGGCACGCAGCTGCTGGCTCGCCGCCGGCTGCGTCAGGCCGAGCTCCCGCGCGGCGGCGGTGACGCTGCCGGTGTCCTGGACGGCGCGGACGAGGCGCAGCGCGGCGGCGTCGAGGCTCCGGGAGACCATGCGCCGAAGCATAAGTGCGCCGCATGGGTTGATGATGAACTGGTCGTTGCTCGCATGCGTGCCGATCGGTGAGCCTGGAACCATGCGCACGCTCGACGATCTCCGATCCGACTTCGACCCGGTTCCGGGGCACCTCGACGCGGCCACGGCGGGCGTCGCACCCCGTCGCACCGCCCGCGCGCTGCGCGAGGACGTGGACCGGTGGTCGTCGGGCGGCCTCGACGTGGCGCGGTACGAGCAGGCGGTGGTGACCGCGCGCGAGCGGTTCGCGGCGCTGGTGGACGTGCCCGCCGACCGGGTGGCGATCGGGTCGCAGGTCTCGGCGATGGCCGCGGTGGTCGCGGCGTCGCTCCCGGACGGCGCGCGCGTGCTGTGCGTCGACGGCGACTTCAGCTCGGTGGTGTTCCCCTTCCTCGCGCAGGGCCGGCTGCGGGTCGAGCACGTGCCCGCGGACCGGCTGGCCGAGGCCGTCGTGCCGGGTGTCGACCTGGTCGCCTACTCGCTGGTGCAGTCGGCGACCGGCGCGGTGCTCGACGACGACGCGGTGCTCGCGGCGGCGCGGGCGGCGGGCAGCCGGACGCTGTGCGACCTCACCCAGGCAGCGGGGTGGCGCCGCGTCGACGCGTCCCGGTACGACGTGAGCGTGACCGCGGCGTACAAGTGGCTGTGCGCCCCGCGCGGGACGGGCTTCCTCACCGTGCGGGCGGAGGCGCAGGACGCGCTGGTCCCCGTGCACGCGGGCTGGTACGCGGGCGACGACCCCTGGGCGTCCTGCTACGGGCCCGAGATGCGGCTGGCGGGGGACGCGCGGCGGTTCGACGTGTCGCCGGCGTGGCAGGCGTGGCTCGGCGCCGCCGAGTCGCTGGACGTGTTCGCGGGTGCGGACCGGGACGCCGTCCAGGCGCACGCCGTCGGGCTCGCCGACGCCTTCCGCGCGGGTCTCGGGCTCGGGCCCGGTGGCAGCGCGATCGTGACGCTGCCCGACCCGGAGGGGCGGCGTCGCGGAGCTCTGGTGGCGGCGGGCTGCCGGGTCGCCGGGCGCGCCGGGCGGGTGCGGCTGGCGTTCCACGTCTGGAACGACGCCGCGGACGTGCAGCGCGCGCTCACCGCGCTGCACGGGGAGGTCTGACCGCCGGCCGGGTCGCGCCCGGCCGGTGCCGCGTCAGAGGGAGCGCAGCACCGAGACGACGCGGCCGAGCACCTGCGCGTGGTCGCCGTCGATCGGCGAGTACGCGGGGTTCTGCGGCAGCAGCCACACGTGGCCGTCCGCGCGCTTGAGCGTCTTGACCGTCGCCTCGCCGTCGAGCATCGCGGCGACGATCTCGCCGTTCTCGGCGACGGGCTGCCGGCGGACCACGACCCAGTCGCCGTCGCAGATCGCGGCGTCGACCATCGAGTCCCCGACGACCTTGAGCAGGAACAGCTCGCCCGTGCCCACGAGCTGGCGGGGGAGCGGGAACACGTCCTCGACGAGCTGCTCGGCGAGGATCGGGCCGCCGGCGGCGATCCGCCCCACCACGGGCACGTACGCCGCCTCGGGCGCGCCCTCGCGCGCGGCGGAGTCGGCGTCGCCGATCCCCATGATGCCGGCGACGCCGGGGAGCGGCGCGACGCCGCGCGAGTCGTCCGGCTGGACGACCTCGATCGCGCGCGGCCGGTTCGGGTCGCGGCGCAGGTAGCCCTTGCGCTCGAGCGCGGTGAGCTGGTGCTTGACGCTCGACGGGCTGGTGAGGCCGACGGCGTCGCCGATCTCCCGCATGCTCGGCGGGTAGCCGCGCGACTCGACCGACGCGCGCACCGTCTCGAGGACCAGCCGCTGGCGCGGCGTGAGGCCGTCGCCGTCCCCGAGCTCGGCCACGGCCACCTCGCCGAGGCCCGCCGCGGTGCCCGTCCCGTCGCTCGCCATGTCCCGCTCCCGTCCCGTCCGCCCAGGTCAGCCGCCTGCAGGTGGGTCCGCGGCGGTCCGTCGGGCGGGCGTGTCAGTGCCTCGTGGTGCGCTGTACCCGACGTCACCGAGCGTAGGGGGACGGACGGACGGGATCAAACACCTGTTCGATCGTGTCTCGACATCGTCGGTGGGGTGTGGTTCCATCGTACAAGCGTTCGAACGAACAGGTGTTCGACTCGGGTCGCCCGGCGGCCCAGGAGGGAAGTGGTGGGGATGAGCGCGATCGCAGCACACCCGGGGATCGCCCGTCCGGCGCGCCGGCAGGCGCCCGCCCGACGCGACGGGGATGCGCGTCGGCCGGTCGCCGCAGGTGGCGAGGGCCGCCTCCACCTGACGCGGCGCGGTCGCGTCGTCGTCACCCTCCTGGGCCTGGCGGTCGTGCTCGGCGGCCTCGTGGGCGGCCGCGCGGTGGCCGAGGCCCCGGAGCGCGCCACCGAGGTGACGACGCACGCCGTGCAGTCGGGCGAGACGCTGTGGGCGATCGCCGCGAGCGTGGCGGGGCCGGGGGAGGATGTGCGGGACGTCGTCCTCGGCCTGCAGGAGCTCAACGGTCTGGCGGACGCCTCGCTCCAGGCCGGTCAGGTCCTGCTGCTTCCCGCCGGCTCCTGACGTCCCGTCGGACACAGCCAGGCGGCGGTGAGCGACGGTCTCATCGCAGCGCGACGGGGTTCCGAAGCTGCTGGTCAACCGGGCATGGAGGTCTCGAACGGATTACGGCACTCTGTGCTTGCGTAATTGGCCGGCGCGCCTCTACTGTGGTGCCACCTCGAACGGCTGGCTGGGGGGCTCGCCGCGAGGGACGCGTCGTCGTCCTGGCCCTCGGGCCGGGCGCAGAGGCGTGCAGCAACCGTCCGGACGAGGCGAGTCGTCCGGACGAGACGGGACGGGGGCGTCCCCACGAGGGTGGCCGCAGCAGCGGCCACCCTCGTCGTCTGTCCGGGCACCGCTTTCCCGGGGCGCTGAACTGCGCGTTCACCCCTCCGCGGATCCGCCTTGCACCGCCCGCTCCCGGGGCCCTACCGTGTCTCGGTCGTCCGGGCGGGCGCGCGTCGCCGCGGTCGCCGGCCCGACGCGTGCACCACATCCCGGAGGAGGCGTCCATGCACTGCCCGTTCTGCCGTCACGCCGACTCCCGCGTCGTCGACTCCCGCACGTCGGACGACGGCCTGTCGATCCGGCGCCGGCGCCAGTGCCCGCAGTGCAACCGACGGTTCACCACGATCGAGACCGCGAGCCTGTCCGTGGTGAAGCGGTCCGGCGCCACGGAGCCGTTCAGCCGGGAGAAGATCGTCAACGGCGTCCGGAAGGCCTGCCAGGGCCGCCCGGTCAGCGACGACGACCTCGCGGTGCTCGCCCAGCGCGTCGAGGAGAACCTGCGCGCGAGCGGGAGCGCCGAGCTCGACGCGTACGAGATCGGTCTCGCGATCCTCGGCCCGCTGCGCGACCTGGACGAGGTGGCCTACCTGCGGTTCGCCAGCGTCTACCAGGCGTTCAACAGCCTCGAGGACTTCGAGGCGGCGATCACCGTGCTGCGCGCGGAGAACGAGGCGGCCGACGCCGCCCGCGCCGCGTCGTCGCCCGCCCCGGCCGAGGACGCCCCGACCGCCTGAGGCGTCGCCCGGCGGCCCGGACCGGCCCGTGGTCCGCTCCGAGCCCGGGCACGGACCCGTCCGGGCCCGTCCCGCACCGGCTCGCACCGGCTCGCGCGGGCCCCGCGGCGGCGGCTCCGGCCCCGCGGGGGCCCCGAGCGTATTAACGTCGGCTGCGTGATCCCAGCTGACCTCGCGCTCCTGCACGCTCCCGGAACCCCCGCGGTCGCCCCTGACGGCTCCTTCGCCGTCGTCGCCCGCACCGCCCCGGACCTCGAGTCCGACGAGTACACCGGCCAGCTCTGGCGGGTGGCCACCGACGGCGCGACCCCGCCGCAGCGCCTGACCCGTGGCCACCGCGACACCGACCCCCAGGTGTCCCCGGACGGTCGCTGGGTCGCGTTCCTGCGCGCCGAGCCGAAGGGCCGCCCGCAGCTGTTCCTGGTCGAGGCCGCCGGCGGCGAGCCGGTCCGGCTCACCGACGCCCCGCTGGGCGTGCAGTCCGCCCGCTTCTCGCCCGACGGCTCGGCCCTCGCCTTCGTCGCGCGCGTGCCCGAGGAGGGCCGGTACGGCGACGGCGACTCCGGCGCGGAGCGTCCCCGGCACATCACCGAGCTGCCGTACCGCAACGATGGCGTCGGCTTCACGCGCGACAAGCGCCGCCAGCTGTTCGTGGTCGACGTGCCCGCCGACCCCGACGCACGGGCCGCGCAGCCGGGTGCGGACGACGAGCCCGCCGCCCGTCAGATCACGTCCGGCGACACCGACGTCGAGCAGATCGCGTGGTTCCCCGGCGGCCGGTACGTCGCCGCCGTCGCGGCCCGGCACACCGGCAAGGACCAGGACCTGCGCTCGGACGCGGTCGTCGTGGACACCGCGCCGGACGCCGACGGCGCGCTCGTCCCGCTCACCGACGCGGACGCCGGCAGCACGCTCGCCGTCGCCGCCGTGCTGCCGTCGGCGGACGGTGCGGCCCTGTGGCTGCTCGCCCAGGACATGGGCACGTCGGGCCGGGAGTTCGTGGCGACCCAGACCGGGCTGTTCCGCCTCCCGCTGGCCGCCGGCGACGCCGCGCCGACCCCCGCGGGCGCCCCGGAGCGGCTGACCGACGCCGAGGCCGTCGACCTCGACCCCGGGACGTTCGCCGTGACCGCCGACGGCGTGCTCGCGGGCGTGCTGCACCGCGGCACGGTCGTCCTGCGCGAGCACCGCGCCGACGGCTCGACCCGTGACCTGCTCACCGGCCTCGTCGCCCACGGCGTCGCCGCGGCGACCGACGCACCGGTCGCCGTGGTCACCGCGGCCGGCCCGGTCACGTCCGGCGACCTGCACGCGGTCGACCTGGCCGCGGGGGAGACCCGGGCCCTCACCGACTGGTCGGCACCGCTGCGCGCCACCGGCCGGGTCCGCGAGCCGCGCGAGGTCACCGCGACCGCGCCCGACGGCTACCCGGTGCACGGCTGGCTCGTCACCCCGGACCCGGAGCGGTTCGCCGGCCCGCACCCGACGATCCTCATGATCCACGGCGGCCCGTACGCCCAGTACACGGTCGGCCTGTTCGACGAGGTGCAGACTCTCGCCGAGGCCGGCTACGCGGTCGTCTACGGCAACCCGCGCGGCGCGGCCGGCTACGGGTCGGCGCACGGCAAGGCGATCCAGCACGGCTTCGGCACGGTCGACACGGACGACGTCCTCGCCCTGCTCGACGCGGCCCTCGAGGACCCGGCGCTCGACGGCGAGCGGGTCGGCGTGATGGGCGGCTCCTACGGCGGCTACCTCACCGCGTGGCTCACCACCCGCACCGACCGGTTCGTCGGCGCGATCGTCGAGCGCGGGTTCCTCGACCCGGTGTCCTTCGTCGGGTCGAGCGACATCGGCTGGTTCTTCGGCCTGGAGTACCTGGGCGACGGCGACGACGAGGAGTCCCGCGCGAAGGTGGCGGCGCAGTCGCCGATGGCGCACGTGTCCCGCGTGACCACGCCGACGCTCGTCATCCACTCGGAGCAGGACTGGCGGTGCCCGGTCGAGCAGGGCCAGCGCTGGTTCGTCGAGCTGAAGCGCCGCGGGGTGCCGGCCGAGCTGCTGCTGTTCCCGGGCGAGGGCCACGAGCTGACCCGGTCGGGCCGCCCGCAGCACCGGCTCGTGCGGTTCGAGCACGTGCTCGACTGGTGGGAGCGGACGCTCCCGGTCGCGCAGGGCTGAGCGCCCGCGACGACGAGGGGCCCCGCACCGGTTCTCCGGTGCGGGGCCCCTCGTCGTGCGGCCTCGTCGGGCGCGCGGCGGGCGTCAGACCGCGGACGACGCCAGCAGGTCGTCCCGGACCACCCGGCGCAGCACCTTGCCGATCTGCGACCGCGGCAGCTCGGTGAGGATGACGAGCTCACGCGGCACGGCGTACCGGGCCAGCCGCTCGCCGCACCACTCCCGCACCGCCGCGATGTCGACGTGCGCGCCGAGCTCGGTGACGATCGCGGCCACGACCTTCTCCCCGAGGTCGCCGCCGGGGAGGCCTACGACGGCCACGTCCCGGACCCCCGGCATGCCGCGGAGCTTGTCCTCGACCTGCGACGGATACACCTTGAAGCCGCCGGTGACGATCATCTCCTTGATCCGGTCGACCAGGACGACGAAGCCGTCGTCGTCGAGCCGGACGACGTCGCCGGTGCGCAGCCAGCCGCCGGGCAGCAGCTGGCCGGCGGTCTCCTCGGGCCGGTTCCAGTAGCCGGAGAACACCTGCGGGCCGCGGATCAGCAGCTCGCCCTGCTCACCCGGGGCGACGTCGCGGGTCGGGTCCTCCTGGTCGACCACGCGGACGTCGGTGCTCGGGAACGGCAGGCCCAGCGCGCCGGGCCGGCGGGCGGGGGACAGCGGGCTGCCGAGCGCGACGGGGGAGGTCTCGGTCATGCCGTAGCCCTCGATGACGAGGCCGCCGGTCAGCCGCTCCCACCGGGCGGCGGTCTCGGCCGACAGCGACATCGCGCCGGAGATCGCGTACCGGAAGGACGACAGGTCGGCCTTCTTCGCCTCGGCGGCCGCGGCGAGGCGGTCGAGCATCGGCGGCACGGCCGGCAGGAAGGTGCCGGGGCGGCGCCGCTGCGCGGCGAGCACGGTCGCCGGGTCGAACTTCGGGAAGGCCACCAGGGTCGCGCCGACGCGGGTGGCGTAGGTGAGGCAGAGCGTCAGGCCGAACGCGTGGAAGAACGGCAGCACGCCGTAGATCGTCTCGGTGCCCGGCTCGGCCTGGGTCCAGGCCTGGCCCTGCACCGCGTTCGCGACCAGGTTCCGGTGCGTGAGCACGGCGGCCTTGGGCGTGCCGGTGGTGCCGCCGGTGTACTGCAGCAGCGCCACGTCGTCGGCCGTCGGCCCGGGGGTCCCGGCGGGGAGCGCGGTGGCCTCCGCGACCAGCCGGTGCCACACCGGGGTGCCGGCCGGGAGGGCGGCGCGCAGGGCGGTCCGGGTCCGGCGGGCGGCCGGCAGGGGGAGCCGCAGCGCGAGGCGCTTGGCGGCGGGCAGGTCGGCCGACACGTCGACGGCGACGACGGTCCGGACCGACGTGCGGTCCTGCCCCGCGAGCACGGGTGCGACGGCCTTCTCCCAGACGAGCGCGACGGTGGCGCCGGAGTCGGCGAGCTGGTGCGCCAGCTCGTCGGACGTGTACGTCGGGTTGGTCTCGACCACGACCGCGCCGAGCCGCAGCGCGGCGTAGAAGGCGACGACGTGCGAGGCGCAGTTGGGCAGCACGATCGCGACCCGGTCACCGGCGCGCACGCCGAGACCGCGGAGCACGGCGGCGCCTCGCGCCACGGCACCCGCCAGCTCGGCGTACGTCGTCGTCCCGCCCATGAAGTCCACCGCGACGCGGTCGGGCCAGGCCGCGGCGGCGCGGTCCAGGGCGGCGGTCAGCGGCTCGTCGGGCACGTCGACGACGGCCGGGACGCCCGGCGCGTAGGAGGTGTGCCACGGTCGCGTGAAGTCTGTCACGAGGTCACCGTAACCTACGGATGCGTAGGTTACGTGAGCGTAGCCCGAGGCAACGGCGGCGAGTTCCCAGTGAGTGTCAGAGGTCGGAGGACCGCGAGCCCCACAGGTTGATGCCGGCGTCCACCGCGTGCCGGTCGATCTCCGCCAGCTCGTCGTCGGTCAGGGCGGGGCCGTCGACCGCGGCGAGGTTCTCCCGGAGCTGCTCGGGGGTGCGCGCGCCGAGCGCCACCGACGTCACCCGCGGGTCGCGCAGCACCCAGGCGACGGCGAGCTGCGCGAGCGACTGGCCCCGGGCCTCCGCCACCGCGTTCAGCGCGCGGACCCGGTCCAGGTTCTCCTCGCTGAGGTACTCGGCCCGCAGCGGGCCGCCCCGCGCGGCCCGGGAGTCGTCCGGCACGCCGCCCAGGTACTTGCGGGTGAGCATGCCCTGGGCGAGCGGGGAGAACGCGACGACCCCGAGCCCGGCCTCCCCGGCGACGTCGAGCAGGCTGCGGTCGCCGGCCTCGTCGTCGGGCTGCTCGACCCAGCGGTTCAGCATCGAGTACGAGGGCTGGTGCAGGGTCAGCCGCAGGCCCAGGTCGTCGGCGACGGCCAGCGCCTCGGCGGTGCGCCGCGCGGAGTACGACGAGATCCCCGCGTACAGGGCGCGGCCGGAGTCGACGGCGGTCTTGAGCGCGCCGATCGTCTCCTCCAGCGGGGTGCTCGGGTCGTACCGGTGGCTGTAGAACACGTCGACCCGGTCGGTGCCGAGCCGGCGCAGCGACTGGTCCAGGGACGCCAGCAGGTACTTCCGGGAGCCGAACTCGCCGTACGGGCCGGGCCACTGCCGGTAGCCGGCCTTGGTCGCGATGAGCAGTTCGTCGCGGTACGGCGCCAGGTCGGTCGCCAGCAGCCGCCCGACGGTCTCCTCGGCGGCCCCGGGCGGGGGACCGTAGTTGTTCGCGAGGTCGAGGTGCACGACGCCGGCGTCGAACGCCGCGAGCACGAGCGCGCGCTGGTCGGAGAACGGCGTCGCGTCCCCGAAGTTCTGCCAGAGCCCCAGGGTCACCGCGGGCAGGTCCAGGCCGGAGCGGCCGGCGCGGCGCAGGGGGAGTCGGTCGTGGCGGGCGTCGTCGGCGAGGTGCACGTGCCCGACGCTAGCGCGTGGGCCGGGCACCCCGCCGGGCGGCGGGTCGGGGGGGTCAGTCGACGACGCGCAGCCGGATCGTCTCCGGACGGGCGCGCAGCGCCGCGACCACCGCGGGCTCGACCGCGACCGCGTCGGTCACCACGTAGCCGACCTCGCCGCGGGTGGCCAGCAGCTGGCCCTCGATGTTCGCGCCGTGCTCGGCGAGCGTGTTGTTGACCGCGGCGAGCACGCCGGGGACGTTGCGGTGCAGGTAGGTGAGGCGGTGCACGCCGGGGCGGTGCTCCAGCGTGAGGTTCGGCAGGTTGACGCTGAGCATCGTGGTGCCGGTGTGCATGAAGTCGCGCAGCTTGTTCGACACGAACTGGCCGATCGCCTCCTGCGCCTCCTCGGTCGACCCGCCGGTGTGCGGGGTGAGGATGACGTTCGGCAGGCCGCGCAGCTCCGACTCGAACGGGTCGCCCTTGCGCTTGGGCTCGACGGGGAACACGTCGACGGCCGCGCCGGCCACGTGCCCGGCGAGCACCGCGTCGCGCAGCGTGGCGTAGTCGACGACGAAGCCCCTCGACAGGTTGAGGAAGATCGCGCCCTCGCGCATCCGCGCGAACTGCTTCGCGCCGAACAGGCCGGCGTTGCCGCTGCGGCCGTCGACGTGCAGCGTGACGATGTCCGCGACGTCCAGCAGCTCGTCGAGGGTCTCCGCGCGGCGCGCGTTGCCGAGCGCCAGCTTCTCCGCCGTGTCGTAGAAGACCACGGACATGCCGAGGTTCTCGGCGAGCACCGACAGCTGGGTGCCGATGTTGCCGTAGCCGACGATGCCGAGCGTGCGGCCTCGGACCTCGTGCGAGCCGTCGGCCGACTTGTTCCAGACGCCGTCGTGCATCGACCTGTCCAGCACGGTCAGGCGGCGGGTCAGCGCGATGATGTCGGCCAGCGCGATCTCGACCACCGAGCGGGTGTTCGAGAACGGGGCGTTGAACACCGCGACGCCGCGGGAGGCCGCCGCGTGCAGGTCGATCTGGTTGGTGCCGATGCAGTAGGCGCCGACCGCGACCAGGTCGGGCGCGGCGTCGAGCACGGCCTCGGTGACGTTGGTCTTGGACCGGATGCCCAGCAGGTGCACGCCCTGCAGCGCCTCGATCAGCTCGGACTCGTCGAGCGCGCCGGAGCGCGTCACGACCTCGTAGCCGGCCGCCTCCATGATGGTGCGGGCCTGGGGGTGCAGGTTCTCGAGGAGCAGGGCGCGTAGCACGGGCCTATGGTGCGCCTCCCGCGTCGCGGTTCCAAGCCGGTCCCGGTCCTCGGACACCCGTGCCCCGCGGTCAGCCCGCGTCCGGCTGCTCCCAGCCCGCGGGCAGCGGCCGGCTGTGCACCACCCGCAGCGCCTGCGTCGGCCGGGTCATCGCGACGTACAGGTCGCCCGCCCCGCCCTTGAGCACGTCGGCCGGCTCGACCAGGACGACCGCGTCGAACTCCAGGCCCTTGCTCTGGGTCGGCGTCATCAGGGTCAGCGGGGCGTCCAGGTCGGGCGACCCGGCACGCGTGGACCCCGCCTGCGGCAGCACCCGCGCCAGCGCCGGCAGCGCCTCGGGCGCCGCGATGACCGCCACCCGCCCGGCGCCGCTGGCGTCGCGGACCGCGTCGAGCGCGGCCGCGGCGTGCCGGGCGACCGCCTCGGGCACCGCGGCGGCGTCGACCAGGTCGGTGCGCAGCGCGTCGTCGACGTCGCGGGCCGAGGTCGTCGGCGTGAGCGGCAGCCCGGCCGCGCGGCCGACGCGCTCGGCGGCGCGGGCCACCGAGGCGGGCGTCCGGTAGTTGACGGTGAGCTCGGACAGCCGCCAGCCGCCCGCGAGGATGCGGTCGAACGTCGTCGCCCAGTCCCGGGTGCCCGCGGCGGTCGACGTCTGCGCGACGTCGCCGACGACGGTGAGCGACCGGGTCGGCACCCGGCGCAGCACCATCCGCCAGGCCATGGGGGAGAGCTCCTGCGCCTCGTCGACGACCACGTGCCCGTAGGTCCAGGTGCGGTCGGCCGCGGCGCGCTCCGCGGTGGTGAGCGCCGGGCCGGTCGCGGCGAACCGGTCCGCGAGCAGCTCGGCCGACACGAGCCCGGTGCCGGACTGCTCCAGCACCTGCCGGGCGTAGTCGAGCTCCTGGGCGCGCTGCGCCGCGTCGTGCTTCGCCTGCGCGCGGGCGGCCTGGTCGTCCTCGCCGAGCAGCTCCGCCGCTTCGTCCAGCAGCGGCACGTCCGCCTCGGTCCACGGGGCGTCGGCGTCCCGGAGCAGGGCGGCGCGCTCGTGCGCGGACAGCTCCGGCGCGGCGGCGTCCAGGCGGGCGGGCTTCGACAGCAGCCCCGAGATCAGGCCCTGCGGGGTGAGCGGCATCCACGCGAGGTTCAGCGCGATCCGGATCTCGCGGGTCGTGCGCAGCTCCTCGAGGATCTCGCCGCGCTCGTCCGGCGCGACCGACCAGCCGAGCTGGCTGACGTACTGCTCCGCGAGCCGGCCCAGCATGTCGCGCACGAACGTCACGCGCGCCTGGTTGTGCGGCCGGTGCCCGCGGCGGGCATGGTTGATCGCGCCGCGCACGTCCGACGGCTTCACCACGATCCGGTGCCCGTCGATCGTCACGACGGTCGGCTGCTGCGGGGCGCGCTGCCGCTGCCGGACGGCGCGCTCGACGATCTTCCGCCACACCGGGCGGCCCTTGATCTCGGCGACGACGTCGTCCTCGGTGCCCGTCGCGACGATCCCGGGGAACAGCTCGCCGACCGTGGTCGACACGACGCCGGTCTCGCCGAGGGAGGGGAGCACCTGGTCGATGTACCGCAGGAAGGTGCGGCTGGGCCCGAGCAGCAGCACGCCCGAGCGCTCGAGCACGCGGCGGTGCGCGTAGAGCAGGTAGGCGGCGCGGTGCAGCGCCACGGCGGTCTTGCCGGTGCCCGGGCCGCCCTGCACGACGAGCGCGCCCGCGAGGTCGGCGCGGATGATCGCGTCCTGCTCCGCCTGGATCGTCGCGACGATGTCGCCCATCCGCCCGGTGCGCCGCGCGGCCAGCGCCGCCAGCAGCGCGCCCTCGCCGGACAGCGCGCCCAGCCGGGCCGCGGCCTCCTCGTCGGCGAGCACGTCGAGGTCGATGACCTCGTCCTCCAGGCCGGTGACGCGGCGGCCGCGGGTCACCAGGTGCCGGCGCTGCACGACGCCGTCGGGGTTCGCCGAGGTCGCCCGGTAGAACGACTGCGCGGCGGGCGCGCGCCAGTCGGTGAGGATCGACGCGTGCTCGTCGTCGTTCAGGCCGATGCGGCCGATGTACCGGCGGCCGCCGTCGGACAGGTCCAGGCGGCCGAACGCCAGCCGGTCCTCGACGGCCTCCAGCCGCGCGAGCCGGTCCTCGTAGAGGGTGGCGAACGCGTCCCGCTCCGAGCGGTTCTGGGGCGAGCCGGAGGGGCCGACGCGGCGGACCTCCGCCAGCCGCTCGCGGGTGGCCGCCCGCAGCTCGTCCAGCCGCGCGTACAGGCCGTCGACGACCTCCTGCTCGGCCGCCAGCTGCGCCTCGATCCCGGTCACGCGTGCTCCCGTCGGTCGTCCCCGTGGCGCCCGGACCCCCGGGTGGCGCCACCGTCCTGCGCCGCGCCCGGCCGGCGTCGACACGGGGTCGGGCGGCCGGAGCGGCCGTCCATTCTCCACCATTCCGGGACGGCCGTGTGACGGCCGACCGGGTGGCGGTCGCCGGGGTCCCTGCCAGCGCGAAGATCGTCCGGCCGGTCGGGAAGAGGCGGGGCGCCCGCGGTGTTGTGACCCTCAGGACGCCGCCCCCCGGGCGGCGCACGGACTGATCCCCAGGGAGGACCCCATGCTGGACCCGAGCGAGATCTACGCCGTCGACCCGGCGGTCGCCGCCGAGGTCGAGGCGCGGACCGCGGGCGGCAGCGGGCCGGTGCTCGTGCACGCCGTGCGCGGCTTCGTGGACGCCGGCGGCGCCGGGCGGCTGTCGGCCGAGCACCTGACCGAGCAGCTCCCGACGGAGCGCCTGGCCACCTTCGACGTCGACCAGCTCCTCGACTACCGCTCCCGCCGCCCCACCGCCACCTTCGAGGGCGACCACTGGGACGAGTACGACGAGCCCGAGCTCGCCGTCGACCTGGTGAAGGACACCTCCGGGGTGCCGTTCCTGCTGCTGCACGGCGTCGAGCCGGACGTGCAGTGGGAGAGGTTCGCCGCCGCGGTGCGCCAGATCGTCGAGCGGTTCGACGTGCCGCTGACCGTGGGCCTGCACGGCATCCCCATGGGCATCCCGCACACCCGGCCCCTGTCGGTGACGGCGCACGCCAACCGGCCGGAGCTCGTGGCGGACTACACGTCGTGGTTCGGCACGGTGCAGGTCCCCGCCTCCGCGGGCACGCTGCTGGAGATCCGGCTCGGCCAGTCCGGGCACGACGCCATGGGCTTCGCGGTGCACGTCCCGCACTACCTCGCGCAGTCGCCGTTCCCGCAGGCGTCGATCACGGGCCTGGAGCACGTGCAGCGCGCCGCCGGCCTCGAGCTCGACCTCGGGGCGCTGACCGAGGCCGCGTCCGAGACGATGCTGGAGGTCGAGCGCCAGGTCGAGGACCAGCCCGAGGTGCAGACGGTGGTGCACGCGCTCGAGCAGCAGTACGACGCGTTCGCCCGCAACATCGGGCGGCCGAGCCTGCTCGCCGAGACCGCGGAGCTGCCGACGGCCGACGAGCTGGGCGCCGAGTTCGAGCGGTTCCTCGCCCAGCAGGGCGACGAGAAGGGGCCGAACCCGGGGTACTGACCCCCGGGGCCGGGCCCCGTGTGTGACCGGCGCCTGGTCGGGGCGCGCGCACCGGACCGGCAGAATGGCTCCACGTGACCTCCGACCGCCGCGCCCTGCTCGTCTGGTCCGTCGCGGTCGGCGCGTACGTCGTCGCGATCATGAACCGGTCGTCGCTGGGCGTCGCCACGCTCGAGGTGACCGACCTGTTCGGCGTCTCGTCCGCCCTGCTGGCGACGATGGCCGTGGCCCAGCTCGTCGTCTACGCGCTGCTGCAGGTGCCGGTCGGCGTCCTGCTCGACCGGTACGGGCCCCGGGTGCTGGTCGCGTCGGGCGCGGCCGGGATGGCGCTCGGGCAGACGGTGCTGGCGCTCGCGCCCTCGGCGGGCTGGGTGCTGGCCGGGCGGGTGCTGGTCGGCGCGGGGGACGCGCTGACGTTCGTCTCGGTGGTGCGGCTCGTCCCCGCGTGGTTCGCCGCCCGACGCGTGCCCGTGATGACGCAGCTCACCGGGAGCCTCGGGCAGCTGGGGCAGGTGCTGTCGGCGGTGCCCGTCGTCGCGCTGCTGCACGCCGAAGGCTGGCGGACGACCTTCCTGTCCGTGGCGGCCGTGGGCGTGGTCGCGACGATCGCGGTGGTGGCGGTCGTGCGGGACGCGCCGGCGGAGGCCGACGTGCCCGGCGGGGCGCTCGCGGACCCGGACGCACCCGCCGGGGAGACCGCGGAGCCGGACGTCGCGGCGGGACTCGCCGCGGGCGCCGCGGCGGCCGCGCCGTGGTGGCGGGTCGGCCTGCTGCGCCGGCGGTGGCGGCCCGCGCGGGCCCGGGCGCCGCGGGAGCCCGGTGCGCTGCGCGCGGTGCTGCGCGACCCCGGGGCCCGGCTGGCGTTCTGGATGCACTTCTCGGGCCAGTTCAGCAACCACGTCGTCGTGCTGCTGTGGGGGTTCGCGTTCTTCGTCGAGGGGCAGGGCCGCACCCCGGGCGAGGCGAGCGCGCTGCTGACGCTCAACGTGGTCGCCGCGGTCGTCGCCGGGCCCGTGATCGGCGTCGTCGTGGGCCGGCACCCGCGCGCGCGGATGCCCCTGGCGCTCGGCACGTCGGCGGCGATCGGCCTGGCGTGGCTGTCGGTCACCCTGCCGACGGCGCCGGTGCCGTACGCGGTGCTGTGCGTGTTCGTGGTCGTCGTGGCGGTCGGCGGTCCGACGTCGCTGGTGGCGTTCGACGTGGCGCGGTCCTGCACCCCGCCGCGGCGGCTGGGCACCGCCACCGGGTTCGTCAACACCGGCGGGTTCGTCGGGGCGCTCGCGACGATGCTGGTCGTGGGAGTCGTGCTGGACGCGTCGTCGGGCGGCGCCGGCGCGCGGGACCTCGACGCGTTCCGGTCGGCGTTCGCGTGGGTGGCGGTGCCGTGGGTGCTGGGCGTCGCCGCGATGCTCCTCGGCAGGCGGGGCGCGCGCCGCGCGCACCCCGGGCTCGCGGTCTGAACGCCTCCCGACCGGTCGGTCGGGGTGGTCGTCCTGTGATCGGCTCGTGACCGGATCGTTGTGATCCACGCCCCATCGGGCCTTGAAGAACCGTGGCGTCGCGATGACCTGCGTGAGAGGATCGCCGTGTTGCAGTGACGTACTGACGCTTGACCGGCGCCGGTCGGGCCCCTCCGGGGACGCCCGCGCGGCACCTTCCAGCCATCCGGCTGGTCCACCCGGTGCAGGACGCGGGATAGGCATTGCGGCACGGTCCGGGGAGTTCCCGGCACCGTCACCGGATGGACAGAAGGACAAGAACATGGCACAGGGTGCTGTCAAGTGGTTCAACGCCGAGAAGGGCTACGGCTTCATCGCCCAGGACGGCGGCGGCGCCGACGTCTTCGTGCACTACTCGGCCATCGACTCCCAGGGCTACCGCTCGCTCGACGAGGGCCAGCGCGTCGAGTTCGAGATCACCCAGGGCCCGAAGGGCCCGCAGGCGGAGAAGGTCCGCCCGCTCTGACCTCGTGACGGCAGCCCCTCGCGGGCCGTCCGCACGCCGAGGCCGCATCCCCTCCGGGGGTGCGGCCTCGGTCGCGTCCGGGGTCAGGCGCCCGGGTCGGGCTCCCCGGGGTCCGGCTCCAGCTCCGGCGCGGCGTCGCGCAGCGGGGCGGCGCGGCCGACGAACGCGGCGAGCTCCTCGTCGACCAGCAGCCGTGCGGGCACCGGCAGCGAGCGGAGGTCGCGGGCCAGCCCGGCGTCCGCGAGCAGCGCCGGGTCGTCCGTGCCGACGAGCACGAGGTTCCCGTACCGCCGGCCGCGCAGCACCGCGGGCTCGGCGACGACGCCGACGTGCCGGAACACCGCGCCGAGCGTCGCGGCCTCGGCGCGGGCCAGCGCGAGCGGCGGGCGGTCGGCGCAGTTCGCCAGGTAGACGCCGCCGGGGCGCAGCACCCGCGCGACGTCCCGCGCGAACTCCTCGGTGGTCACGTGAGCGGGCGTGCGGTCGCCGGCGAACACGTCCCGCACCACCGCGTCCGCGCTGGCGTCCGCGAGCGTGCCGAGCTCGGCGCGCGCCTCGCCGGCCCGCAGGCGCAGGGCGGGGGACCGGGGCAGGTCGAACCAGTCGCGGACCAGGGCCACGAGGACCGGGTCGAGGTCGACCGCGACCTGCCGGGCGCCGGGGAACCGCGCGTGCGCCCAGCGCGCCATCGCGCAGCCGGCGGCACCGAGGTGCACGGCGCGGAACGGGCCGTCCGTCGTCGGGAGGTGGTCCAGGACCGCCGCCATCTGCTGCATGTACTCGAAGTCGAGGCGCTCCGGGTCGGCCAGGTCGAGGTGCGAGCTCGGCACGCCGTTCACCAGGAGGGTCACCGCGTCCGGGTCGTCCGGCGAGCGCTGCACCTCGGCGGTGCCGGTGGCGATGGGGACCGGGCCGTCGGGCCACGGCTGCCCGGGTCCGGCGGAGCCGCCGCGCCCGCCGCGTGTCGGTGGTCGGTGGGACTCTGAGTCGGGCCGGGAGGCCTTCGTGGCCCTGTCCGACCTGCTGGATCGGCCGGACCGGCCACGGGACGCCATCCGCCCACCGTACGGGTTGACGCGTTCGAACAGGTGTTCGATACTGGGACTGTCGAGAGAGGGAGGTGCGCGATGCCGGTCAAGACCCTTCGTGCCCTGCGGAGTGCCGCGCCCGGGCTGTCGGGCCGCACGGCCGAGCTGCTGCAGCGCGCGGACGCGGAGCTCGTCGCCGCGCAGTTCTCCTCGGAGCCCTGGGAGCAGTTCACGCACGCGCACCTCGCCGCCCTGCGGGCCGGCGCGGCGGTGCTCGCCGAGCGGCAGCCGCTGTCGGCGCGCCGCGGGCCGCGCACGGTGTGGGAGCTGCTCGACCGGGTCGCCCCGGAGATGGGCCGCTGGTCCGCCTACTTCGCCGCGGGCGCGGGCCTGCGGGCAGCCGTGGACGCCGGGCGGTTCGACGCGGTGTCCGCCGAGCGCGCCGAGCAGGTGCTGTGCCACGCGGAGGACTTCCTGGACCTGGTCCGCGCCGAGCTGGAGAGCGCCGCGGTCGAGGTCGAGGCGGCGCGCGCCGGATGAGCCGGGGCCCGCGGTCGCAGGACGCGAAGCGCGACTGGGGCACCGAGGAGGACGGGTGCTCGATCCTGCACGTCGACATGGACGCGTTCTTCGCCTCCGTGGAGCTCGCGCGGCGGCCGCACCTGCGGGGCAAGCCGGTGATCGTCGGCGGCTCCGAGCGGTCCGTCGTGCTCGCCGCGACGTACGAGGCGCGCGCGTTCGGGGTGCACTCGGCCATGCCGATGGCGGTGGCCCTGCGCCGGTGCCCGCAGGCGATCGTCGTCCCGCCGGACCACGCCGCCTACACCGAGGTGTCGCGCAGCGTGATGCAGGTGCTGCACGACGTGACCTCGATCGTCGAGCAGGTCAGCGTCGACGAGGCGTTCCTGGACGTGAGCGGGGCGCGGCGCCGGCTCGGCAGCCCGACCCGGATCGCCGCGCTCATCCGCGAGCGGGTGCAGGCGCGGCACGGCATCACGTGCTCCGTCGGCATCGGGGCCACCAAGTTCGTGGCCAAGCTCGCGTCCGGGCACGCCAAGCCGGACGGCGTGCTGCTCGTGCCCAAGGCCGCGACCGTCGACTTCCTCCGGGTGCTGCCGGTCGGCGCGCTGTGGGGCGTGGGCGAGCGGACGGCCGCGGCGCTCGAGCGCTGGGGCATCCGCACCGTGGCCGAGCTCGCCGACAGCGACGTGGCCGTCGTGCAGCGCGCGGTCGGCAAGGTCGCCGGCGCGCACCTCCACGACCTCTCCTGGGGACGGGACCCCCGTCCCGTGACGCCGGGCCGCGAGGAGAAGAGCATCGGCGCGGAGGAGACCTTCGCCGTGGACGTCCGGGACATGCGGGTCGTGGAGAGCAAGGCGCTCGAGCTCGCCGACCGGTGCGCGGGGCGGCTGCGGGCGCAGCGGCTCGTCGCCCGGACCGTCGCCGTGAAGATCCGCACCTCGGACTTCCGGACGCTCAGCAGGTCCCGCACCCTCGCGCAGCCGACCGACGTCGGGCGCGAGCTCTACCTCGTGGCGCGCGACCTCCTCGCCGCCGCGGACCTCGGCGGGCTCCCGGTGCGGCTGGTCGGCGTCCGCGCGGAGGGCCTGATGCCGGCCGCGGACGTCATCCGGCAGCCCACGCTCGACGAGGTGACCGGCTCCGACCCGGACGCCCGGCGCGAGGCGGAGCGGGCGATGGACCTCGTCCGCGCCCGGTTCGGACGGGCCGCGATCGGCGCCGGGACGCCCACCGTGGGACGGTCCGCGCGCGAGGTGTCGGCAGGGTCACCCGCCGCGGGGGAGCGCTCGACTTCCGACTTCGCCACCGGCCATCTATCCTGAGGTGAAGAAGTCCCGACGGCGGAGCACGGGGGTTGGAATGCCTCTCTCCGAGTACGAACAACGTGTACTGGAGCAGATGGAGCGTCAGCTCACGTCTGATGATCCCCGGCTCGCGAACACGCTGACATCGCGTGGGCGAAAGCCGGTCCTGCGGTACGTCCTGGGCGGCATCGGTGCCGTCGTAGGGCTGCTGCTCCTGGTGGTGGGCGCTGCGGCGTCCGAGGTGTGGCTCGGCGTGCTGGGCTTCGTCGTCATGTTCGCCTCCGTCGCGATCGCGTTCACGCGCCCGCGTCGCGGTGGCGGGCCGGTCGGCGTCGTCCGGGCCGACGGCAGCACCGCACCGCGCCCTGCGGCCCCCAAGGCCAAGAAGGGCTTCATGTCCCGGATGGAGGACCGCTGGGACAAGCGGCGCGACCAGGGTCGCTGACGACCCTGGGCACGCCCGCCTGATCCCGCGGTACCGCCGCACCCGGGCCCGCTCCGCGAGGGGCGGGCCCGCGGCGTGCCGCCGCGCGTGGTCCGCACGTGGGCGGTCTTCTCGTGCGCGGTCCGCGCGTGCCTGGTCTTCTGCTGCACGGTCCGCGCGTGGGCGCTCTCCTGCCGCGCGGTCCGCTCGCGCGGTCCGCTCGCGCACGGGAACGCCCGCGTCGTCTCCGCCGCGCCCCGGACGCTCATGGTCGCCGGTTCGGTGGTACCCGCCGGGTTCGGTGGCTGCGGGCACCGAACTCGGCGGCAGCCACCGAACGCGCCGTCGGGCGCACGTCGCGCGCCGCCCCCGACGCTCAGGACGCGCTCGCCCGCGACGCCGTCGGCCGCGAGATCGGTACTCCGACCCGAGATCGGTGCGTTGAACCACCGATCTCGCGCCAAACCGCTGATCTCGGCGGGCGGACCTGTCTCAGGCGCCGGCGCGGTCGTCGTGGGCGCGGCGCGTGAAGATGCGGGCTGGGCGCGGCGCGGGTCTCGGCGCGGGGCGGGCCTGGAGCGGCGCGGGTCCGCAGGTGGAGGGGCGGGCCTGGAGCGGCGCGGGTCCGCGGGTGGCGGCGCGGCGCGTGAGGGCGGCCGGCTCGCCCGCCTCAGGCCTCGGCCGGGCGCGGGCCCGCGGCGGGGCGGTCGCCCGGGGCGCGGGTGCTCACGTCGGTCAGCACGGCCGCGACCCACGCCTGGAGCTCCTCCGGGTCGTCGTCCACCGGGTCGGGGGCGTAGCGCTCGCGCTCGAGCGCGGCCGCCAGCGCCACCAGCGCGCGGTCGGCCTCCGGGCCGAGCGGGCGGCCGCGGCGCGCCTGGACCTGGGACCGGATCGCCGCGACCGCCTGCCGTGGCGTGCGGGAGTCCGGCCACGTGATGCCGGCGCGCCGGAGCCGGTCGCGGAGCCGTCGCCAGGCGACCTCGGGTGCGAGCCGGAGCGCGGGCCGGCGACGTCGACGCAGCGCCAGCACGGCGGCGAGGGCGGTCGCCACGACCAGCAGGGCGACCACGGCGATCAGCGGACCCCGGGTGCGCGGGTTCGCGACCACACCCGGCAGCCCGCCCTGGTCCTGCGGGGCGGCGGTGGTGGCGGCGGCGCTCGGTGTGCTCGTGGTCTGCGGGGCGCCGGCGGTCGGGGCGGTCGTCGGGGCGGCGGCGCTGAACGGGTTGCTCCAGGACGGCGGCGGCCCCGTCTGCACCGCGGGGGTCGGCTCGAACCGGACCCAGCCGGTGCCGGGGAAGTACAGCTCGGGCCAGGCGTGCGCGTCGGCGCCGGTGACCCGGTAGGTGCGGTCGGTGCCGAGCTCGCCGGGCAGGAAGCCGACCCCGAGCCGAGCCGGGATGCCGAGGGTGCGCGCGAGGACCGTCATCGAGGTCGCGAACTGGACGCAGTACCCGCGGCGGCTCTGCAGGAAGTCCCACACGGCGTCGTCGCTGTCGCCCGGCTCGATCGAGGTGTCGTACCGGAACTGGGTGCCGTCCCGGAAGTAGGTCTGCAGGGCGAGCGCCTGGTCGTAGGGGGTGGCCGCGTCGGCGGTGAGCTCGACGGCGAGGGCGCGCAGGTCGTCCGCGTGCTCGGTCTCCGGCACCTCGAGGTAGGTCTGCACGTCCTCGGGCACGTCGCCGGTCGCGGCGCGCAGCAGGTCCGGGCCGAGGTCGGGGACCTCGACCAGCATCTCGTAGCCGCTGCCCGCCTCGGTGCGGCTGCGGCTGACCACCTCGTCCCGGGCGGCGTCGTAGGTCCACGGCCCGTCGATCCGCACCGTGCGCGGGAAGGTGCTCACGGGCAGGCGCTGCTCGCGGAGGGCGCCGATCCGGACCTGGACGTCGGTGAGGGTGCCGCGGGCGCCGTCCGGGGCCGCGCCGACCAGCGACGGGTCGGAGGCGAGCAGCCCGTCCGGGTCCCACTCGGCCAGGTCGTCGGCGGGCTCGCGCTGCCAGGACCGGCCGTCGAAGTCGCGCAGGGTGAACGACCGCAGCGGCCCGATCAGCGACGCGGTGGCGGCGGGCCCCTCGGCCTCCTCGTCGACGCGGTCGACGGTGTAGCTGAGCACGACCTGCGACGACTGGTCGCGGAGGCTCTCGCGCAGGTCGAGGTCGTCGGCGAGCCGGACCGGGCCGACCGCGCCGGTCCCGACGTCCGGCAGGTCGACCCACGACCACGCGGGCACGGCGGACACCGCCGGGCCGGCGGCGAGCGTCACGGCGACGAGCCCCGCGGCGCCGGCCAGCACGACGCCGGCGCGCCGTCCGGTGCGGTCGCGCGACACCGGCGGCTGCGCGAGCGCCAGGAGCAGCAGGTAGCAGAACCCGGTCGCGGCGAGCGCCCAGGTGCTGCCGGGGAACCCGAGGACGACGGCCGGGGTCCACATGGCGACGTACGCGATGCCGGTGAGCGCGGGCATGCCGCACCCGACCGCGAGCAGGTCCGCCGCGAGGAACACCAGGACCGCGGCGCCGACGAGGATGAGCTCGACGGGCGGCCACACCGCCATCGGCACGACCGAGGTCTCGATGAGCTGGGCCGCCTGCTGCACGAGCTGACCGGTGTGCTGGATCGTGCCGGGCCCGACCAGGAGCGGGTTGCCGCCCGGTGGCGTGGCGTAGAAGGCCAGCAGCGCGTACGCGGAGACCACGAGCCCGACGAGCGACGGCAGCCAGGTGGAGCGGGTGAGGCTGCGGGTGCCGCCCACGACGAGCGCGGCGCCGGCGACGGCGAGCACCGCGTGCAGCACCCAGGTCCCGCCGGCGAGCAGCCCGGACAGCGAGCCGAGCGCGGTGCAGGTCGCGACGGCGGTCAGCGCGGTGGCGGCGGGGGAGCGCCACCCGCGGCGCAGGGCGGCCCCGCCGCTCACGCCGCACCACCCGTCAGCCGCCACCAGGTGGCCTCGAGGTCGGCGCCGGGCTCGGCCTGCACGACGCGCCACCCCGCGCGGCGCAGCTGGCGGGCGGTCGCGGTCGCCCGCTCGTCGTCGTCCGCGCCGCGGACGAGCGCCCAGCCCGGGCGGGTCTGGCTCACCCCGGCGAGCGCGGCGCGGCCGGCGGGGCCCTGCGGGCCGAGCACGGCGATCACCAGACCCGAGCCGCCGTCCGCGTCGTCCAGCCCGCGGATCTCCGCGAGCAGCGCGGCCTCCGCGGCCGCGGCGTCGGGCTGCCCGGCCAGGTCGACGGTCGAGTCCAGCAGCTGCTGGCGGCCGGGCGCCTCGAGCCGGGCGGCGTGCGGGTCGTCGGCGGCGGTGCCGGTCAGCAGGTGGGTGGGGTGGCCCGCGGCGTGGGTCGCGAGCGCGACCGAGGCGGCCAGCGAGATGCACCACTCGAGGGCGTCGCCGGGCGCGGGCTGGTCGAGCAGCACGGTGACCGGGCGCATGCCGGCGCGCTCGTCGGACCGGACGACCAGCTCGCCGCGGCGGGCGCTGCTCGGCCAGTGCACGCGGCGCAGGTCGTCGCCGACCCGGTAGTCGCGGAGCGCGGCGTCGTCGGGGGCGGGGGACCGGGCGCCGACGACGGACCGCTCGGGCTCGGCGACCAGCAGCTCGCGCGGGACCGGCAGGTCGACGACCGAGGGCCACACGGTGACGGTCTCCCGCACGCCGAGGGTGGCGCGGACCCGGGCGACGCCGAACGGGTCGGTGCGGGTCACGACGAGCGGGCCGAGCGCCCACCGGCCGCGGCGGGTCGCCTGCACGGGGTAGCGCAGCCGGACGGCGCGGGGCTCGCGAGCGACCGTCGCGCGCAGCGGCCGGCCGCCGGACAGCTCGACGGCGGCCTGCTCGCGCAGCTGGAGGTCGGTGAGCCGCGCGCGGGACGCGCCGCGGGCGAGCCCCACCTCGACCTGGACGTCGGCGGTGCGGCCGACGTGCACCGGGTCCGGCTGGACGGTGCGCCGGGTGCGCAGGCCCTGGCCGCGGCCGGGGTCGACGACGCCGACCGCGAGCATCCCGAGCACCACCAGCAGCACCGGGAGCGTGCCGATCGTCAGCAGGTCCGTCGACCCGAAGGCGGTGCCGGTCGCGCCCACGGCCAGGCCGAGGACCACGAGGCCCACGCCGCGTCGGGTCGGGCGCAGGCGCATCAGCCCGCCGCGGTCCGGTCGCGCACCGCTGTGCGGGCCGGCGCGGGGACGGCCACGCGGGCGACGAGGTCGCCGATCACGTCCTGGCCGCTGCGCCCGGACAGCCGCGACTCGGCGCTGAGGATGACGCGGTGCGCCAGCACCGGCTCGGCGAGCTGCTGCACGTCGTCGGGGAGCACGTGGTCCCGGCCGTCGACCGCGGCGAGGCCCTTGGCCGCGCGGAGCAGCTGGATCGCCGCGCGCGGGGAGGCGCCGAGCCGCAGGGCCGGGTCGTCGCGGGTGCCGGAGACGAGGTCGACCACGTACTGCTTCACCGCGGGCGAGGCGTACAGGTGCCGGGTGGTGTCGATGAGGCGGGTGACCTGGTCGGCGTCGGTGACCGGAGTGACGTGCGCCAGCGGGTCCGAGGTCTCCTGGGTGTCGAGCATGGCGAGCTCGGCCTCGGCGCTCGGGTAGCCGACGGTGAGCCGGGCCATGAACCGGTCGCGCTGCGCCTCGGGCAGCGGGTAGGTGCCCTCCATCTCGACCGGGTTCTGCGTCGCGACGACGAGGAACGGCCGGGGGAGCGGGTACGAGGTGCCGTCGACGGTGACCTGCGCCTCCTGCATCGACTCCAGCAGCGCCGACTGGGTCTTGGGGGAGGCGCGGTTGATCTCGTCGCCGATCACGATGTTCGAGAACACCGGGCCGGGCCGGAACTCGAACTCCTGGGTCGCGGCGCGGTAGATCGTGACGCCGGTCAGGTCGCTCGGCAGCAGGTCGGGCGTGAACTGCACGCGGCCGACGGTGCAGTCGATCGTGCGGGCGAGCGCCTTGGCCAGCGTCGTCTTGCCGACGCCGGGCACGTCCTCGAGCAGCAGGTGCCCCTCGGCGAGCAGGACCGCGACGGCGGTGCGGACCAGCTCCGGGCGGCCGGTGACGACGCGGGCGATGCTCCCGCGCATCCGGTCCGTCACGGTGATGAGCTCGTCCATCTCGGACGCGCCGGGCACTGCTACGGGCATGGGGACCCCCTCGGTCGACTGGGGGAAGCCTAAGCGGCGGCGACTCCGGGCGGGAGGTGAACGTGCACCCGGAATCCCCACTTCCCCCCACCCGGACCACCCCGCGGCTCTCCACCGTCCTCCCCGGACGAGGGCGCCCGCCGCGCTCCGCCGGTCGCGCAACCCCGTTGACCTGCGAAGACGCCGCAGCAGGAGCGGTGACGCCGCGTTCGGCGGATCGGCCCGGACCGGGTGCCACGCCCCGCCGCGCCCTTGTGACCCTCCACCCCGCTCCACCGGCGCTGACCTGCGACGACGCAGGAACTTCACCCGCCTGCCGCGAATTCCTCCCGTGCGGGTGGAGCGAAGTGGAGTACCGTGGAGCCATCGGGTGCCGAGGGGTGCCCGTGCGCGCGGTCCGGGGGAGGTGGACGACGTGGGGTTCGAGCAGGCGCTGGCCGGGCTCGGCTCCTCCGTGCCCTTCCTCGGGACGCACACCCCGAAGCTGGACGAGAAGGGGCGGCTGATCCTCCCGGCCAAGTTCCGCCCCCAGCTCGCCCAGGGCCTGGTCATGACCCGGGGCCAGGACCGCTGCCTGTTCCTGCTGCCGCTCGACGAGTTCGCGCGGATGCACGACAAGCTGCGCCAGGCCCCCGTGACCAGCAAGCAGGCCCGCGACTACCTCCGCGTGTTCCTGTCGGGCGCCTCGGACGAGACGCCCGACAAGCAGGGACGCATCTCGATCCCCCCGATGCTGCGCTCCTACGCGGGGCTCGACCGGGACGTCGCCGTCATCGGCGCCGGCACCCGGGTCGAGGTCTGGGACCTGCAGGCGTGGGAGACGTACCTGGCGGAGCAGGAGGCCGGCTACGCCGAGACGGCGGAGGAGGTCTTCCCCGGCGCCTTCTGACCCGCACCACCCGCACCACTCAGCACCACCCGCACCACCCAGCACCACCCGCACCACCCAGCACCACCGCCCGGCGAGACCTCCCCCCGGCAGCTCTGACGCACTTCCCCGGCGTCAGAGGGCCGGTGGGGGATCTGGTCGGACGGCGGAGGGGCCGCCCGACCACCCCCGTGCCCCGCGAAGCACCACCCGCACCACGCAGCCGCACCACGCACCCGCACCACGCAGCCGCACCACCCGGAGGAAGGAGACCCCCGTGCCCGACGCGCCCGAGCTGCCCGACCAGCCCGCCCGCCCGGAGCGCGACGCCGCCTCCCGCCACCTCCCGGTGCTGCTGCAGCGCTGCATCGACCTGCTCGCCCCCGCCCTGGCGGAGCCCGGCTCGGTCCTGGTCGACGCGACGCTCGGCATGGGCGGCCACACCGAGGGCGTCCTCGCCGCGCTGCCGCACGTGCGGGTCGTCGGCATCGACCGCGACCCGCAGGCGCTGCGCCTGGCCTCGGCGCGGCTCGCGCCGTTCGGCGACCGGTTCACCCCGGTGCACGCGGTCTACGACGAGATCCCCGAGGTCGTGGAGCGTCTCGGCCTGCCCGGCGTGCAGGGCGTGCTGATGGACCTCGGCGTGTCCTCGCTGCAGCTGGACGAGGCCGAGCGCGGCTTCGCCTACGCGCAGGACGCACCGCTGGACATGCGGATGGACCCGACGCGCGGCCGCACGGCCGCCGAGGTGCTCAACACCTACGACGAGGCCGACCTCGTCCGGGTGCTGCGCGAGTACGGCGAGGAGCGGTTCGCCGGCCGGATCGCCCGCCGCATCGTGCAGGCCCGCGAGAAGGCCCCGCTGGAGCGGACCTCCGAGCTGGTCGACCTGGTCCGGGCGGGCATCCCCGCGGCGGCCCGGCAGACCGGCGGCAACCCGGCCAAGCGCACGTTCCAGGCGCTGCGGATCGAGGTGAACGACGAGCTCGCGGTGCTGGCCCGCGCGATCCCGGCGGCCGTCGAGTCGCTGGTGGTCGGCGGCCGGATCGTCGTCGAGGCGTACCAGTCGCTCGAGGACCGCCTGGTCAAGCGCGCGTTCGCCGCGGGCGCGGAGATCAGCGCCCCGCCCGGGCTCCCGGTGGTCCCCGACACGCACGCGCCGTACCTGCGGCTGCTCACCCGCGGCGCGGAGGAGGCGGACGCCGCCGAGCTCGCCCGCAACCCGCGCTCGCAGTCCGTGCGGCTGCGCGCCGCCGAGCGGCTGCGCCCCACCCCCGAGCACCTGCGGCCCACCCCGGGCGACGCCGGCAGTACCGGCGGTCCGGGCGCCCGCCGCCCGGACCGCAGCCGCAGCCCCCGCACGCCCCGCACCCCGAACGGACCGAGGAGAACCGCATGAGCGCTGAGCAGGTCGCCCGCGCACCGCGCGTCCGCCCGCGGCCGTCCGACGCGCCCCGGTCCGCCCCGGAGCGGCCGCGGCTCCGGCTGGTCCGGCCGCCGGCGCAGGCGCGCACGCACGTGCCGTTCGTCGTCACCTGCATGGCGATCCTGGCCGGCGCGCTGCTCGCGGCGCTGCTGCTGAACACGCAGCTCGCGGCCGGTGCGTACGAGCAGCGCTCGATGGACGTCGAGCTCGCCCAGCTGGCGCGCGACGAGCAGTCGCTGTCCGCCGAGCTGGACGCGAACAAGGCGCCCGCGAAGCTCGCCGAGGCCGCCACCGGCCTCGGCATGGTGCCCGCCGGGTCGACCGGCTGGCTGCGGCTGTCGGACGGGACGGTGCAGGGCGACGTCGGGGCCGGGCAGTGAGCACGCCCACCACCCGGCGCACCGCCGCGCCCGCCCGCCCGGTGCGGACCCCCGCCCGGCGACCGGCCCCCGGGGTCCCGACCCAGCGCGGCCCCCGCGGCCCGTGGACGCCCCGCCCCGGCGGCCCGAGCGTCGCGATGCTCGACCGGCGCCGCACGGTGCTGGTCGTGGTCGTCGCGCTCCTGCTCACCGTGTTCTCCGGCCGGCTGCTCTGGCTGCAGGGCGTCGGCGGCGACGCGATCGCGGCGGAGGCGCTGACGAGCCGGCTGACCACCTCCCAGCTCGTGGCGGCGCGCGGCACGATCACCGACAGCGAGGGCGAGGTGCTCGCCACCTCGGTCGACCGCTACGACATCGTGGTGAACCAGCGCCTCGTGAAGACCTGGTCGACGACGGAGGACGGCACCACCTACTCGGGCGCGGCCGGCGCCGCGCAGCTGATGGCCCCGATCCTCGGCGTGAACGCGGCCGAGCTCGGCGCGACGCTGGACGGCGACGCCGGCTACAAGTACGTCGCGAAGAACGTGCTGCCCGAGGTGTGGCAGGCGGTCCGCGAGCTGCGGATCAACGGCATCACGTCCGAGCAGGTGGCCGAGCGCGTCTACCCGAACGGCAACCTGGCGGGCAACCTGCTGGGCTGGGTCAACTCCGAGGGGAGCGGCGCCCAGGGCCTGGAGTCGACGCTCGACTCCGAGCTGTCCGGGACGCCGGGGGAGACGACGTACGAGCGCGGCCGCGGCGGCCAGCAGATCCCGGGCGGCTTCGAGGAGTCGACCGCCGCGACCGACGGCCGCAGCGTGCAGCTGACGATCAACTCGGACATCCAGTGGAAGGCCCAGCAGGCGATCGAGCAGCAGGTCGCGAAGACCGGCTCGGACTCCGGCACGATCGTGATGACCGCGATCAAGACCGGCGAGGTGCTCGCGATGGCCGAGTCCCGCACCGTCGACCCCAACGACCCCGGCGCGGACGACACGCTCTGGGGCGGGTCCAGCGCGGTGTCCGACGTGTTCGAGCCTGGCTCGACCGCGAAGATCATCACGATGGCCGCGGCGATCGAGACCGGCATCACCGACCCGCTCGAGCAGTACACGGTCCCGTACAACTACACGACGGCCAACGGGCAGACGTTCAAGGACTCGCACGAGCACTCCGGGATGCAGCTGACGACGACCGGCATCCTCGCCGAGTCCTCGAACACCGGCACCGTGATGATCGGCCAGGACCTGCCCGAGCAGGTGCGGCACGACTACCTGGCGAAGTTCGGCTTCGGCACCAAGACCGGGATCGAGCTGCCGGCCGAGCAGTCCGGCGTGCTGCGGGACGCCGACAAGTGGGACGGCCGCACCAAGTACGCCGTCCTGTTCGGCCAGGGCCTGTCGGTGACCGCGCTGCAGGCGACGGACGTGTTCGCGACGATCGCCAACGGCGGCGTCCGGGTCACCCCGCACCTGGTCAAGGGGTGGACCGAGCCCGACGGCACGTTCACCCCGTCGCAGGCCGCCGAGACGACCCAGGTGGTCTCGCCCGAGACCGCCCAGACGGTGCTCACCATGATGGAGAGCGCGGTCGACGAGGGCACGGGCTCCGCCGCGGCGATCCCGGGCTACCGGGTGGCCGGCAAGACCGGTACCGCGCAGGCCTGGGCCGCCGACGGCACCCAGGGCATCACCGCGTCGTTCATCGGCGTCGCCCCCGCGGACGACCCGGCGATCGCCGTCAGCGTGATCCTGCACAACCCGCGGACGTCCGAGTGGGGCGGCACCGTCGCCGCGCCCGTGTTCTCCGACGTGGCCGGCTACGCGCTGACCGAGCTCGGCATCGCCCCCAGCGGGACGCAGCCGCAGCTCTTCCCGACGACGTGGTGAGCACCGTGCGCGCCACCAGCACCGCCGCGCCCGCGGGCGCCCGCCCGTCCGCCCCGGTCGCGGGGGTCCGTGGCCCGCGCGGTAGATTCTCCCTATGACGTCCCCGCAGGGCCGGCTGCGGCCGGAGCACCCCCACAGCCGCCGGGTCGCCGACCTCGCCGACGCGTTCGGGCTCGTCAGGGCCGGTGCCGCGCTGCCGGCGGACCTCGCGACCTCGGGGGTCACCGTGGCGAGCGGCGACGCCCTCCCGGGTGACCTGTTCGTCGCCGTGCCCGGCGCGCACACCCACGGCGCGACCCACGCGGCGCAGGCCGCCGCCGCCGGCGCCGTGGCGGTCGTCACGGACCGGGCCGGCGCCGAGGTGCTGGCCGCGTCCGCGGACGACGCCGTGCGCGCGCTGCCGGTGCTGGTCACCGACGACCCGCGCGCGATCGCCGGTGTCCTCGCCGCCGAGCTGCACGACCACCCGGGCCGCAGGCTGACCACCGTCGGCGTCACCGGCACCAACGGCAAGACCACGACCATGTACTTCGTCGAGGCCGCGCTGCGCCGGCAGCACGAGCGGACGATCGTCATGGGCACCGTCGAGCTGAAGATCGGCGACGAGGCCATCGAGAGCCCCCGCACCACGGTCGAGGCGCCGGTCGTGCAGTCGATCCTGTCCCGCGGCCTGGAGCGCGGCGCGACCGCCGCCGCCATGGAGGTGTCCTCGCACGCGCTCGCGCTCGGCCGGATGAACGGCCTGGAGCTCGACGTCGCGGGGTTCACGAACCTGCAGCGCGACCACCTGGACTTCCACGGCGACATGGAGGGCTACTTCCGCGCGAAGGCCCAGCTGTTCCGCGCCGGCCACGCGCGCCGCGGCGTCGTCGTGGTCGACGACGAGTGGGGCCGCCGGCTGGCCGACGAGGCCGAGATCCCCGTCGACACCGTCGCGACGCACGTCGGCGCCCCGGAGGGGGAGACGGCCGACTGGGCCGTGACCGAGGCCGACGTCGGCCTGGACGGCGTGGGCTCCACCTTCACGCTGCGCGGCCCGGACGGCGCGGGGCACCGGGCCGCGAGCCCGCTGCCGGGCCTGGTCAACGTGTCGAACGCCGCGCTGGCGATCGTGCTCGCGCACCGCGCCGGCGTGCCGCTGGACGTCGCGATCGACGCCGTCGGCACCGCGTCGGGCGTGCCCGGCCGGATGGAGCGCGTGATCGAGCGCCGCGGCGGCGCGAGCCCGCGTCCGCTGTGCCTGGTCGACTACGCGCACACCCCGGACGCGCTGGTCCTGGCGCTGGAGGCCGTGCGGCCGATCACGCCGGGCCGGCTGATCATCGTCTTCGGGTCCGACGGCGACCGCGACCGCGGCAAGCGGCCCCTCATGGGCCGGATCGCCGCCCGCCTCGCGGACGTGCTGGTCGTGACCGACGAGAACCCGCGCTCGGAGGACCCCGCGTCCATCCGGGCCGCCATCCTGGACGGGGTGCGCGAGGAGCGCCCCGCGCTGGCCGACGTGCACGAGGCCGTCAGCCGCACCCAGGCCATCCACGACGCCCTCGACCTCGCGACGGAGCTGGACACCATCATCATCACGGGCAAGGGCCACGAGCCGACCCAGGAGATCGCCGGGGTCTTCCACCGGTACAACGACCGCGACGTGCTGCGGGCGGCGGACGCCGCCCTGACGGCGCGCGAGGCGCAGGAGCAGACCGCGTGATCGCGATGACGGCGGCCGAGGTGGCCGCGGCGACCGGCGGGCGCCTGCACCCCGAGGACCTGGACCCGGCGACGGTCGTGACCGGCCCGGTCGTGGTCGACTCCCGGCAGGTCGAGCCCGGCTCGCTGTTCGTGGCGCTGCCCGGCGAGCACGCGGACGGCCACGACTTCGCGGCCGCCGCGGTGCGCGCGGGCGCGACCCTGGTGCTCGGCTCCCGCCCGGTGACGCAGGACGGCCCCGACGACGGCGGCCCGACGGCGCTGCCGGTGGTCGTGGTCGACGACGTCGAGAAGGCGCTCGGCGACCTGGCCCGCGTGGTGCTCGAGCGGCTGCGCGAGGCGGCGGTCGAGCCCGGCGGCACGGACCTGCGGGTCATCGGCGTCACCGGCTCGGTCGGCAAGACCACCACCAAGGACCTGCTGGCGCAGCTGTGCGCGGCGGCGGGCCCGACGGTCGCCCCGGAGAAGTCGTTCAACAACGAGATCGGCCTGCCGCTGACGGTGCTGCGCGCCGACGAGCGGACCCGGTTCCTGGTGCTCGAGATGGGCGCGTCCGGGATCGGGCACCTGACGTACCTGACGGACATCGCGCCGCCCGACGTCGCGGTGGTGCTGGTCGTCGGCCACGCGCACCTCGAGGGCTTTGGCGGGATCGAGGCCGTGGCGCGCGCCAAGGCCGAGCTGGTCGCCGGGCTGGCCCCGGACGGCGTCGCGGTGCTCAACGCGGACGACCCGCGGGTGCTCGCGATGGCCACCCAGGCACCGGCGGCGGTCGCCACCTTCGGCACGACCACGGACGCCGACGTGCGCGCGGTGGGCCTGCGGGTGGACCGCGCCGGGCGCGCCGGCTTCACGCTGGACGCCGGGCGGGTGCCGCCGGTCGAGGGCGACGGCTCGCGAGAGACCGCCGAGGTCACCCTGCGGCTGGTGGGGGAGCACCACGTGCACAACGCGCTGGGCGCGGCCGCGGCCGCGCTGGCGGTCGGGCTGCCGCTCGCGGACGTCGCGGCCGGCCTCTCTGCCGCCGACGCGATCAGCCCGCACCGGATGCACGTCGTCGACCGCCCCGACGGGATCACGGTCATCGACGACTCCTACAACGCCAACCCCGACTCGATGCGGGCCGCCCTGCGCGCGCTCGCCGTGGTCGCGGGGCGCGAGCGCCGGTCGGTGGCCGTGCTCGGCGAGATGATGGAGCTCGGCGAGGACGCGCGCCGCGAGCACGAGGCGATCGGCCTCCAGGTGGTCCGGCTGAACGTCGGCCTGACCGTCGTGGTCGGGTCCGGCGCGCTCGGCATCTTCGCCGGCGCCCAGCGCGAGGGCTCCTGGGGCGACGAGGTGGTCATGGTCGACGACGTCGACGCGGCGACCGCGTTCCTCGAGCGCGAGCTCCGCGCGGGCGACGTCGTGCTGCTCAAGGCGTCGAACGGCGCCGGCCTGTGGCGCCTGGGCGACCTGCTGACGGACACGGGGGTGCGGGCATGATCTCCGTCCTCGTCGCCGGCGGCGTCGCGATGGTCGTCGCGCTGCTCGCCACCCCGCTGTTCATCAACTTCCTGGTCACCAAGCAGTACGGCCAGTTCATCCGCCAGGACGGCCCGACCGCGCACTACACGAAGCGCGGCACGCCGACGATGGGCGGCGTGGTCATCATCGGGGCCACGCTGATCGGCTTCGGCGTCGCGGCCCTGGTCACCGGGAACCTGCCGAGCGCGTCCGCGCTGCTCGTGCTGTTCCTCATGACCGGCCTGGGCGTCGTCGGGTTCCTCGACGACTACATCAAGATCTCCCGGCAGCGCAGCCTCGGGCTGTCCGCCCGGTGGAAGATCGTGGGCCAGGGCTTCGTCGGCATCACGTTCGCGGTGCTGGCGCTGCAGTTCCCCGACGCCACGCTGCGCACGCCCGCGTCCACCAGCATCTCGTTCATCCGGGACACCGGCCTGGACCTGGCGTTCGCCGGGGCCACGATCGGCGCCATCCTGTTCGTGATCTGGGCGAACTTCCTCATCACCGCCTGGTCGAACGCCGTGAACCTCACGGACGGGCTCGACGGCCTGGCCACGGGCTCGTCGCTGATCGTGTTCGGCGCGTACGTCATCGTCTGCGTCTGGCAGTTCAACCAGCGCTGCGGGCTCGCGGAGAACCTCAAGTGCTACGCCACCCGCGACCCGCTGGACATGGCCGTGGTCGCCGCGGCCGTCACGGGCGCGTGCTTCGGCTTCCTGTGGTGGAACGCCAGCCCGGCCAAGATCTTCATGGGCGACACCGGGTCGCTCGCCCTCGGCGGCGCGCTCGCCGGCATCTCGATCGTGACCCGCACCGAGGTGCTGGCCGCGATCATCGGCGGCCTGTTCGTCATCATCGTGCTGTCGGACGTCATCCAGATCGGCTTCTTCAAGATGACCGGCAAGCGGGTGTTCAAGATGGCCCCGCTGCACCACCACTTCGAGCTGTCGGGGTGGGGCGAGGTCACGATCGTCATCCGGTTCTGGCTGATCGCCGGGCTGTTCGTCTCGCTGGGCATCGGGATCTTCTACGCGGAGTGGGTGACGGGCTGACCGTGGCTGCCGACCTGAGTGGGGCCGAGGGTCTGGGCCGGGCGCGGGTCGTCGTCGCGGGGCTCGGCGTGTCCGGGCGCGCCGCGCGCGACGTGCTCGCCGGCCTCGGCGCGCGGGTGACGACCGTCGACGACCGGGCGGAGGACGCCGACGTCCGGGACGTGGCCGCGTTCCTCGCGGGGGACGGCCTCGCGGGGGTCGACGTGGTCGTCGCCTCGCCCGGCTGGCCGCCGGCGCACCCGCTGCTCGCCGCCGCGCGCGCGGCCGGCGTGCCGGTGTGGAGCGAGGTCGAGCTGGCCTGGCGGCTGCGCGTCGACCGGGACACCGGCGACGGCCCGGCGCCCTGGCTCGCCGTCACGGGCACGAACGGCAAGACCACGACGGTCGAGATGCTCGCGTCCGTGCTGCAGGCGGCGGGGCGGCGCACCGCCGCGGTCGGCAACGTCGGCACCCCCGTGGTCCTGGCGGCGACCGACCCGGCGCTCGACGTGCTGGCGGTCGAGCTGTCGTCGTTCCAGCTGCACCACACCGAGTCGATGGCCGCGCAGGCGGCCGCGGTGCTCAACGTCGCCGCCGACCACCTCGACTGGCACGGCTCCCTGGACGCGTACGCGGCCGACAAGGGCCGGATCTACTCCGGCGTCGAGGTCGCCTGCGTGTACAACGCGGCCGACCGCACGACCGAGGACCTCGTCCGCGAGGCCGAGGTCGCCGACGGCGCGGTGGCGGTCGGGTTCACGCTCGGCTCGCCCGGGGTCGGGCAGGTCGGGCTGGTCGACCGGATGCTCGTCGACCGCGGGTTCGCGACGCTGCGCCACACGCACGCGGCCGAGCTCGCGACGTTCGACGACCTGGCGCACCTGGCGGGACCGGACGGGCTGGCGCCGCACGTGGTGCAGAACGCCCTGGCCGCCGCGGCGCTGGCCCTCGCGCACGGCGTGCCGCCCGAGGCCGTCGGCGCGGGCCTGCGCGCCTACGCGCCCGGGGCCCACCGGATCGCCACCGTCGCCGAGGTCGACGGGATCCGGTACGTCGACGACTCCAAGGCCACCAACGCGCACGCCGCGGCCGCCTCGCTCGCCTCGTTCGCCGAGGGCAGCGTCGTGTGGGTCGCCGGCGGTCTCGCCAAGGGCGCGACGTTCGACGAGCTCGTCGCCCGCCGCGCCGACCGGCTGCACGCCGTCGTGCTCATCGGGGTGGACGCGGCGCCGCTCGCCGACGCGCTCGCCCGACACGCGCCGCAGGTCCCCGTCGTCCGCGTGGATCCCGGTGACACTGGGTCCGTGATGTCCCGCGCCGTGACCGAGGCCCGCCGCCTGGCGGAGACCCGCGCGGCAGCGGGCACCACGGTCCTGCTCGCACCCGCGTCCGCCTCGATGGACCAGTTCGCCTCGTACGCCGCCCGCGGCGAGGCGTTCGCCGTCGAGGTGCGCGCCCTGCACCCGAGGGGGTGACCCCGGCGCCGATGGCACAGACGACGGACGCCCCGGCCCCGCGCGCCGCCGAGCGGCGCCCCTCCCGCCTCGGGCAGTGGAACAGCGCGGTGACGAGCTACTACCTGCTCGTCGGCGCCAGCCTGCTGCTGCTCGTCCTCGGGCTGGTCATGGTGCTGTCGTCGTCGTCCGTGGACTCGCTGGCGTCGGGCAAGTCCCCGTACACCGTCTTCTTCGGGCAGGCGCAGTACGCGATGATCGGGCTGCCGCTCATGTGGCTCGCCTCGCGCATCCGACCCGCCACCTACAAGAGGCTGGCGTGGCCGCTGCTCGGCCTGGGTGTCGTCGCCCAGCTGCTGGTCTTCTCCCCGCTGGGCCGGAGCAAGGGCGGCAACCAGGGCTGGATCTACCTGCCGGGGTTCTCCGCCCAGCCGTCCGAGGCGCTCAAGCTCGCCCTGGTGGTGTGGCTCGGGATGATCCTCGTCCGGAAGCAGCCGATGTTCGACGACTGGAAGCACGCGGCGGTCCCGGCGATCCCGATCGCGGGCGGCGCGATCGGGCTGGTGCTGCTCGGGCACGACCTCGGCACGGCGATGATCATGATCCTGCTCGTGGCCGGTGCGCTGTTCGTCGCCGGCGTCCCGATGCGGATCTTCGTCGGCGCCGGCGTGCTCGCGGGCGTCGTGGTCGCGGCCCTGGCGATCGGCAGCGCGAACCGGGTCGGCCGCATCCTCAACTTCTTCAGCGGCACGTGCGACGTCACCGCAGGCTGCTACCAGACCAAGCACGGCCTGCAGGCGCTCGCCACCGGCGGCTGGTTCGGGCTCGGCCTGGGCCAGAGCCGGGAGAAGTGGTCGTACCTGCCCGAGGCGCACAACGACTTCATCTTCGCGATCATCGGCGAGGAGCTGGGCCTGATCGGCACGCTCCTGGTGCTCGCGCTGTTCGGCGTGCTGGCGTTCGCGATGTTCCGGGTGATCGCCCGGCACCGCGACCCGTTCGCCCAGATCGTCACCGGCGGCGTCGCGGCGTGGATCATCGGCCAGGCGCTGGTGAACATGGGCGTGGTCGTCGGCCTGCTGCCGGTCATCGGCGTGCCGCTGCCGCTGGTGTCCGCGGGCGGCTCGGCCCTGATCACCACGCTGGTCGCGCTCGGCGTCGTCATCTCGTTCGCCCGCACCGAACCGGGCGCCGCGGAGGCGCTCGCCGCGCGGCCCAGCGTGGTCCGCCGGTCGCTCGCCGTGATCGGCCGGACCCGTGCCTGACCGCCGCCGCGCCGCCGCGACCCGGCACCGCGCGCGCCCCATCCCGACCTGAGCGGCCACCGCCGCGCCCGACCCGCCTGCCCGTGACCCCGGAGGACACCGTGACCGCACCCGACGCCCCCACCGGCCCGGCGGAGGGCGCCGAGCCCCGTCCGCGCGCGGTCCTCCTCGCCGGCGGGGGCACGGCCGGGCACGTGAACCCGCTGCTCGCCGTGGCGGAGGAGCTGCGCGCCCGCGACCCCGAGCTGCGGGTCGCCGCCCTGGGCACCGCCGAGGGGCTCGAGGCGCGGCTGGTGCCGGAGCGCGGGCTCGAGATGTTCGTGGTCCCGAAGGTGCCGCTGCCGCGGCGGCCCACCGTCGACTGGGTGCGGCTGCCCCGGCTGCTGCGCGAGGCGGTGGACGCCGCGGGCGCTGCGATCGACGAGCTCGGCGCGGGCGCCGTGGTCGGCTTCGGCGGCTACGTCTCCACGCCCGCCTACCTCGCCGCCCGGTCGCGGGGCGTGCCGGTCGTCGTGCACGAGCAGAACGCCCGCGCGGGGCTCGCCAACCGGCTGGGCGCCCGGCGCGCCGCCGCCGTCGCGGTGACCTTCCCGGGGACCCGGCTGCCGCGCGCGCAGGTCACCGGCCTGCCGCTGCGCCCGGAGATCGTGGACCTGCTGGCGGAGCGCGCGGCGGACGCGGGCGCGACCCGGCGGCGCGCGGCGGCGGAGCTGGGCTTCGACCCCGAGCGGGTCACGCTGCTGGTCACCGGCGGCTCGCTGGGCGCGCTGTCGGTGAACCGCGCGGTCGCCGCGCAGGCCCGCGCGATCCTCGCCACCGGCGCCGAGGTGCTGCACCTCACCGGCGCGGGCAAGGCCGAGGACGTCCGTTCCGCGGTCCGCGGGGTCCCCGGCGCCGAGCGGTACCACGTGCGCGAGTACCTCGCCGAGATGGAGCAGGCGCTGGCGGTCGCGGACCTCGTGGTCTGCCGGTCGGGCGCGGGCACGGTGAGCGAGCTCGCCGCGCTCGGCATCCCCGCGGTGTACGTGCCGCTCCCTGTCGGCAACGGCGAGCAGCGGCTCAACGCCCAGCCGGTCGTCGCCGAGGGCGGCGGCGTGCTGGTGGCGGACGAGGCGCTGACGGGGGAGTGGATCGCCGAGAACCTGCTGCCGCTGCTCGCGCCCGAGGCTGCCGGCCGGCGCCGGGAGATGGGCGAGGCGGCCGCGCGGGTCGGCGTGCCCGACGCGGCCGGGCGCGTGGCCGACCTCGTCGAGGACGCGCTGGCCGAGGGCGAGCGGCTCGCGGCGGAGCGGGCCGAGGCGGAGCGCGCGGCGGCCGAGCGGGCCGTGGC